>NZ_JBEZEH010000413.1:0-1056 GCF_040648775.1 Micromonospora sp. NPDC049089 | reverse complement strand
CACCCGGGTGCGGGGTTCGGGGGAACCGTTGGAGATCAGCGGGCGGCTCGGCCGCGCTCGGAAATCTTGTAGCCGTTCTTGACGGCCCATTCCCGGATGGCCCGGTTCTGCTCCCGATCCATTCCCGCGCCGGCGGGTCGCCCCGGCCGCCGGACCGAACGGGCGCTCTCCACCGGGCCGCGCCCGATCCGCCGACCCGCATTGATGTACGGATCGAGCGCCTTGCGCAGGACGCCGGCATTCTCGTCGGAGACGTCGATCGTGTAGGCCACGCCGTCGAGACTGAACTCAACCGTCCGGTCGGCCTTCCCACCGTCGAGGTCGTCGGTCAGGACCGTGATTACTTTTCTCGCCATTGCCGATTACTCCCTGTGTGCGGCGGGATGTGTCCAAAGTCTGACCTATCACCCCGGTAATCCGCAACAATATGCCTTCCATTCATTCGGCGCGTCGCGATTCCGTTACCGAGCAAAACCATGAATCGGTTCGGTGGCGAGGCTTCATTCCCCGAGGATGCCGCTGTGACCGGCGATGGCAGCCGCCTCGGCCCGGTTCGAGACCCGCAACTTGCGTAGCAGCGCGGCGGTCATCCGTTTCACCGTCCGTTCGGAGACGTGCAGTTCTTCGGCGATGTCGACGGTGTTGCGGCCGGCGGCGATCGCCCGCAGCAGCCGCCGTTCCTCGCCGTCCAGGTCGACGGGCGCGGAGCGGGTGGGCCCCAGCAGCATGGCGCGCAGCAGTTCGGCCGGCAGTACCGCCCAGCCGTCGAGGATCGCCAGCAGCGGGGGCAGCAGCTCCTCCGGTTCGCTGGTCTTGGGCAGGAACCCCTCGGCACCGGCCCGCAGCGCCTCCACCGCTGGCCCGGGGTCGGCGGAGCCGGACATCGCGACCACCCGTACCCGTGGGGTGGTCCGCCGGATCGCGGCCACCGCCCGGATGCCGCCGGGCGGCGGCATGTGCAGGTCGACCAGGGCCAGGTCGGGGCGGCAGCTGCTGACCAGGGCCGCCGCCGCGGCGGGGGGGCCGGGGGTGGGGGCCCCCCCGGCCCGGCCCGGG
>NZ_JBEZEH010000412.1:0-1097 GCF_040648775.1 Micromonospora sp. NPDC049089 | reverse complement strand
GCCGGTCCGTCCGATAGGGACGGACCGGCCACCGCGACCGTTTGTGATCAGACGATTGCGGGATGCGGGTTTTCGCGGGGACGGCGGCGGGCATCGCGCCGGGTTAGGATCACGCGTTTTGCAACCCCATCTTGGAGCTGACTGATGTCTCAGCCGCCGGCCAATCCCTACGGCCCGCCGCACGATTCCCCCGACCCGTCGGAGCAGCCGGGCCAGCAGCCTGGCGGGTGGCCGCCGCCGCAGCAGCAGGGACAGCCGCAGCAGCCCGGTGGTTTCCCGCCCGCGCAGCCGGGTCAGCCGTACGCGCAGCAGGGCTTCCCGCCCGCGCAGCCCGGTTTCCCGCCGGCCCAGCCTGGCTTCCCACACGCGCAGCCGGGTCAGCCGTACGGTGACCCGAACCTGGCCGGCGGTCCTCCCCCGGCGAAGAAGTCGAACGTCGGCAAGATCGTGCTGATCGTGTTGGCAGTGGTGCTGGTGCTCTGCGTCGGCGGCGCGGCGATCATCTGGGCCGTCGCCAAGGGGCCGGTGAACGAAGCGCTGGACGCCAGCAAGACCCGGGTCGTCGCGCCGACCACCCTCGCCGGCCGGCCGAAGCTCACCAACCCGGAGCTCCTGACGGCCGCCGAGCAGGCGGTCGCCGGGATGAAGACGGCGGCGGGGAACGAGACGAGCACGGTCGCCGCCTTCTACGGCGACCCGACCAAGCAGGACCTCGTCATGATCGCGGGCGTGTCCGGGCTGCTGTCGGACCCGAAGAAGGAGCTGGACGCCTATGTGGACGGCCTGTCCAAGCAGCTGACGGTGGACACGATGACGGCCGTCGACGCCGGCCCGCTCGGCGGTGAGGCGCGTTGCGGCGACGGCAAGGCCGAGACCGTACCGCTGGGCATCTGCGTCTGGGCCGACCGGGGCAGCCTGGGCATGGTGGTGATGTACTTCAAGTCCGCCGACCAGGCGAAGGCCGAGTTCACCGCGATCCGGGGCCAGGTCGAGCAGCAGTCCTGATCCGTACGCGACCGGGGCCCCGGCCACCTTCGGGTTCCGGCCCCTCGGCATGGAACAGCACCTCGACCTCGCTCGCGCGGGCCGGGTCCGGC
>NZ_JBEZEH010000411.1:0-1187 GCF_040648775.1 Micromonospora sp. NPDC049089 | reverse complement strand
CCCCGGGCACGAACGCCGCCGCCGTGTTTCGGGTCCTCTCACCAGCCGCGCCGGTGGTTACACTCCGCTGGGTAGGTAACTACGCTCAGGCAGTGCTCGCCCGCTCGGGCGAGCTGACGGAGCGATCCACGCCGGGTAGCGGTATGAGTAGTTGTGGGGGAATACCGAATGGCCGACCTGCCACACCCGCTCGCCGCGTTCATCGTCGCCGAGATTCGCCGCGCCCGAGGGGCCGGCGGGATGACCCAGGATTCCTTCGGCCGGGGCGCGGGCTTCAGCGCCTCACACGTCAGCGCCGTCGAGAGTGAGACGCGGGCGCTGACGATGGACTTCATCAAGGGCGCCGACCGGGCGTTCAAGAACGGCGGCCTGTTCGAGCGCATGGTCGCGAAGCTGGGGGCACCATCCTGGTTCCTGCCGTGGCTGGACGCCGAACGTGTCGCGACTCAACTCCGGTCCTGGCAACCGTCCCTGATTCCCGGCCTGCTGCAGACCGAGTACTACGCCCGAGCGGTCATTCGCTGTGACGACATGCTCAGCGATGAGGAAGTTAACAAGCGGCTCTCGGCTCGGCTCGACCGGCAGTCGATCCTCACTCAGCCGAAGGCACCGCAATTCGTTGCGGTCATCGGGGAGGAGGTGCTGCGGCGGGCGGGCGAGGAATTTCGGGCGGTCATGGTCGGGCAGATCACGCACTTGTTGACCTTGGCTGAACGCCCGAACATCAGTGTTCACATCGTGCCGTGTGACGTGAGCATGCACGCCGGGCTGACCGGCCCGTTCATCCTGGCCCGGGCCGCCGATGGCAACTGGGTCGGCCAGTTGGAGAACCAGCTTGGCGGGGCGGTCATCGACAACGACGATGACGTGGCTACGCTTCTGTCGAAGTGGGAGACCATACGGAACGAGGCCCTACCTCGGCGGCAGTCAACTGACTTGATGAAGGAAGTGGTGACGTCATGGACCTGATCGACGCTACGTGGCGCAAGTCCACTCGCAGCGGCTCCAGCGGTGGCGACTGTGTAGAGGTCGCGGACAATCTCCCCGGTATTGTCGGCGTGCGGGACTCGAAGGACCCGGAGGGGCCGGCGCTGGTCTTCGAGCCGATGGCCTGGCAGGCGTTCGTCGCCGAGGTCGCCCACCGGTCATAGCCTCACCAGACGCCGAAGCGCCCGTCCCCAGCCGAG
>NZ_JBEZEH010000410.1:0-1195 GCF_040648775.1 Micromonospora sp. NPDC049089 | reverse complement strand
CCGCCGCGGCCCGACGCCCGCCACACCAACATCCGTCCGACGTTGGGCCTAACAGCACGAAAGAGCGCCCGGCTCTCAGCCGGGCGCTCTTTCAGTCGTACTGTCCTAGCGGTGGTGCTGTGTCGCCAGATGATGCCAGGTCGTTACCGGGTCACGCGGCGGCGGCCACCCACACCGGCCACCAGCGCGACAGCGATCGCGGCAACCACGACCTGCACCAGCAGCTCGGCCCAGTCGATGCCACTCGTCTCGGTCGCGATGCCGATAGCCCGCGCCAGGACGGTGCCCAGCAGCGCGGCGCCGATGCCGATCAGCAGGTGCAGCCAGATCGGCATGTTCTGCCGACCCGGGACGACCAGGCGGCCGAGCGCGCCGACGATGAGACCAACAACGATCGCAGTGATGATGCCCCACACGGTGAGCTCCACGGCCACCCTCCTTCAAAGAATGTCTGACACACGGTGCGTGTGCTTCCTGTCGTGACCGTTAATTGCCCGACCCACCGAAAATCCAAACCGACTACACGGCCCAGACGATCACGAATTGATGAACACAGGCACGGACCACAAACCGCCCCGCGCCCCGCGCCCCGCGCCCCGCGCCCCGCGCCCCGCGCCCCGCGCCCCGCGCCCCGCGCCCCGCGCCCGCCGATCTTGCACTTTCGGTGGCCGATAGGAGTGGGATGCCGGAAATATCGCAGCAGAAAGTGCAAGATCGGCCCGGCCGGAGTGACTCCGTGACGCCGCGGTACTGCTCGAACCGCGTCTCGCGCTCACGCTCCAGTGCGCCCGTCCCGTATCGCACCCAAGATCGTGCTCCATCCTGGTTGTGGTGGTATCGCGGCCAGGTGGAGGCCACTACAACCAGGATGGAGCGCGATCTTGGCGCTGGACGGGGCGCCCGGACGTGGGAGGCAGGGGACGGGGCGCCCGGACGCGGGAGGCAGGACACGGGGCGCCCGGGCGCGGGGGGGGCAGGACACGGGCCCCGGACAAAGGCGCAGGACGCAGGGCGCGGCGCGCACTGAGGGCTGGACGACACTGCGGCCGAGTCGGACGCAGCGATTCGCCGGATCAGACCCTCGTCGATCGAACTCGATCAAGCACCGAGGGGCGCCCGGCCTGATGGCCGAGCGCCCCTCCAAGGTTTGCATGACAACGACTTGCTGGTGGTACCCGGTCCCCCGGCGGCGGCC
>NZ_JBEZEH010000409.1:0-1226 GCF_040648775.1 Micromonospora sp. NPDC049089 | reverse complement strand
TTGTTTGCGGTGCTCTATCTGGGTTTTTGCATGGCTTACTGGGGTAACCCTAAACGCCGGGCGGTAAAATGGGCCCGACGGCGCGGGGCGGTTCAGCCTTCGCAGCGCAGCACCTGACAAGTGTACCGGGCGCGCCCGGAGCGCCTGCCCGGATTACCAATCAAGATCATCGGGTACCGGAACGCCTGTCCGGACCCCGTCCGGCACTCGATGGACGAAACGACACACAAAAGACAATCACCGGCATACGGCGATCGGGGTCACCATGGAACTCAACGAGCGGGCCGAAATCGACACCTCGCAGGTCAACGACGTGGGCCGCGGTGGTGGAGGCGGCGGAGGCGGCCTCGGCATCCCGATCCCCGGAGGCGGCGGTCGGGGCGGCATCATCGGCATCGTGGTGGCGGTGCTCGTCGCGCTGCTCGGCGGCGGTTTCGGCCTCAACGCCATGACAAACGGCGACGAGGGCGGTCAGGCCGGCGGCACCGACCTGGAGCAGTTGTGCTCCCGCGACAACCCCGAGCGTCTCGACGACGCGCGCTGCCGCAACGCGCTTTACGTCAACAGCATCCAGGCCTACTGGCAGAAGGCGTACCCGGAGTTGGGCAAGGGAGAGTACGAGCAGACCGACACCAACTTCTTCCAGGCCGCCGTCAACACCGGCTGCGGGCAGGCCGACTCGGGCGTCGGCCCGTTCTACTGCCCCGCCGACAAGCAGGTCTACATCGACCTGAGCTTCTACGACGAGTTGGCGTCCCGGTTCGGGGCGAAGGGCGAGTTCGCCCAGCCGTACGTGCTTGCCCACGAGTACGGACACCACGTCCAGAACCTCCTCGGCACCAACGCCAAGGCCGGCCAGGGCGACCAGAGCGGCCCCCAGTCCGCCTCCGTACGGCTGGAGTTGCAGGCCGACTGCTACGCCGGCGCCTGGGCCAAGCACGCCACCGAGAGCAAGGACAAGACCGGCCAGGAACCGCTGTTCAAGTCCATCACCCAGACCGACATCAGCGAGGCGGTGCAGGCCGCCGAGGCGATCGGCGACGACAGCATCCAGGAGCGCTCCGGCGGGCGGGTCAACCCCGACCAGTTCACCCACGGCACGTCCGAGCAGCGCAAGCGTTGGTTCACCCAGGGCTACGACCGCGGCGACCCGAAGACCTGCGACACCTTCGGTACCGACCAGCTCTGACACCCGCTCCGAGATCGTGGCAGGCCCCCGGTTGGCC
>NZ_JBEZEH010000408.1:0-1250 GCF_040648775.1 Micromonospora sp. NPDC049089 | reverse complement strand
CCCGGCGCCAAGCCAGCGGCGGCAGCGGCAACGGCAACGGCAACGGCAACGAAGCCGGCAGCAACCGCTGCCAAGCCGGCCGCGAAGGCAGCGCCCGCCAAATCCACCGCCCAGGCAGCGCCTGCCAAAGCCACCGCAAAGGCAGCCGCCAAGCCGGCCGCGACAGCAGCGCCAGCCAAGCCGGCCGCGGCAGCAACCAAGGCCGCCCCGACTGCCACCAAGGCCGCCCCGGCCAAGCCGGTAGCCGCGGTGGCGAAGCCGGCAGGTGCCGGTACGGCTGTCGTGCCGCTGGTCGAGCAGCCTGGGTTCACCGACGGCGCTGGGGTGCTGGTGCAGCCCGGTGGTCGCGCGGAGATCCTGGACAGCGAGTTGCTCTACAACCAGTCCGGCGGCAACGGCGGCGGGTTGGCCAACTTCGGCAGCACCAGGCTCAGCAAGACGACGGTTGCGCACAACACCGCGTTCTTCTTCGGTGGCGGCGTCTTCAACGCCGGCGTACTCCAGGTCGACGAGTCGAAGATCAAGGACAACACCGGGATCGTCGGCGGCGGCGGCATCTCCAACGGCGCTGCCGACATCTTCACCGAAGAGGTCGACGGCGGCTCGGTCTGGGTCTACAAGAGCGAGGTCTCCGACAACGAGACGCTCGGCTTCGGCGGCGGCGTCCTGGATGTCGGGGGCACCACGACGTTGCACGAGACGACGGTCAGTGACAACACGGCGGTCCTCGCCGGTGGTGGCGTCGCGGTGGCCGACAGCCAGCTCACCCTCAAGGACGCCTCGGTGGTCAAGAACAGCACCGCCGGCGTGGGTGGCGGTCTGGCCGTGGCCTTCGACAGCGTCGCGACGATCGAGAACAGCAGGATCAAGGACAACACGGCCGGCTTCTTCGGCGCCGGCCTCTACAACGAGGACAGCGTCACCACGCTGCGCGACAGCGAGGTGACCGGCAACCGGGCCCTCGGCCCGGTCGGCAGCGGCGGCGGCATCTACAACACCGACGGCGGCGAGGTCAGCCTCCACCGGACGAAGGTGACGCACAACTTCGCCACCCTGCCGCCCGGCGGGATCTCCAACGGCCTCTTCAGCGTCGTGCGGCTGGACGACGAGTCCGTGGTGTCCGCCAACCGCCCCACCAACTGCCTGAACGTTCCTGACTGCTTCTGACCGGAACGGGTGGCTGATCCACATAGAGGGCGCGCCCCTCCGAGCCGGGGGGGGGCGGGGGGGGGGTCCCCGGTGTTCAGAGA
>NZ_JBEZEH010000407.1:0-1256 GCF_040648775.1 Micromonospora sp. NPDC049089 | reverse complement strand
GCCCGCCCGCCCTTCGCTGAGGGCCGGCGGCCAGGGGCTTTTGCCGTGATCAACTCGGTTTCCGTGAAGTCGCGCTGTCCCGCTCGCTCAGATGCCGCGTTTTCAGCGAAGCCGAGTGGATCACGCCCGGAGGGCGGGCACCGTTCGGATTCCGTACACCTGACGGCCCGGGGACGGCGCGAGACGACGGTCCCTCGACTCGGCGCGGCGACGGCCGATTGCCGTGCGTCGTCCGCCGGTGTTTGTGCTGCTCGGGCCCTTTCCGCCGGCCCGGACCGGTTGGCCGCCCTCACCTGGCCTGCGCCAAATGCGTGGTTATCTCGGATACGTCCGCATCGCGAAGATGGTTCTCATACGGTGAGGATCAGAGGCTACAACCCATTTGTAGCTGGTCGTGGCGCCTCGGGCGGTGCGATCCCGTCTGGTAGCAGGAAAGGGCGGAAGGCTCTGATGTCCAACGACGTAACGAGTACCGACGGCGGGGCCTCGACAGCTCCGCCAACACGGCGAAGGCGGGCGCTCTGGGTCGCCGGCGTAGCCGGGCTGACCGGCGTGGTCGGCCTGGCGGCCCTCGGCGGCGTCGCCGCTCGGGACGACAAGCCCAAGTCCGACCAGGTGTCGGACGCGCAGCCATCGACCAACCGAGAGAACGTCAGCGACGACGGCGGCGCGGACAAGGGCGGCGCCAAGGACGACGGCGGTCAGGACGACGAGTGGGGCGGCGACGACTGGAGCGGCTTCGACGACCAGTCCGGCAAGGATGGCAAGGACCGCGAGGACGGCAAGCACGACGAGAAGGACCGCACCAGGCAGGTGCCGTGCGACTCCGACAAGCTGATCCAGGCGATCACGTTCGCCAACAACGATGACGGCGGCGTGCTGGAGCTGGCCAAGGGCTGCACCTACACCCTGACTCGCAACCAGGACGGCAACGGCCTCCCGGTGATCACCGAGCGCATCACCCTCAAGGGTGAACACACCACCATCGGCCGCGAAGCCACTGCCGACTACTTCCGCATCCTCAACGTCGGGGCTGGCGGGCAGCTCACTCTCAAGGGCCTGAGCATCAGGGGTGGCCAGACCCTTCAGTACCCGATAGCCGCCGACCCGGCGACGGTCTGGGCGCCGTACTCGGCCCAGGTCCGCTCGACCACTGCCGCGCCACCGGCAGCGGCAGCGGCGGCGCCCGCCGCGAAGCCGGCGACCGCTGCCGCGCCCGGCGCCAAGCCAGCGGCGGCAGCGGCAACGGCAACGGC
>NZ_JBEZEH010000406.1:0-1315 GCF_040648775.1 Micromonospora sp. NPDC049089 | reverse complement strand
TCCCGCTCCTCGCTTCACCAGCAGGCCGTCGACCCCACGGGATCGGCGGCCTGCCGCGTTTCCGCGCTGCGCTGCCCCGTCCCGGCCCGTCCCGTCCCGTCCCGGCATGATCGACTCGGGTTCCTGCAAGGCGCGGTGTCCCTCGTGCCGGGATGCCCCGATTTCCAGGAAGCCGAGTCGATCAACGGGCCGGGCCGAGCCGATCAACGGGCCAAGCCGGACCGAGACCGGGCCGGGCCCAGGCCGAGCCGGGCCAGCAGGGTTAGCGCAGGCCGGCGGCGGCGAGCAGGTTGCCCTCGGGGAGTGCCGGGAGGGCGCGACCCTG
Source organism: Micromonospora sp. NPDC049089 (assembly GCF_040648775.1). Taxonomy (NCBI): domain Bacteria; kingdom Bacillati; phylum Actinomycetota; class Actinomycetes; order Micromonosporales; family Micromonosporaceae; genus Micromonospora; species Micromonospora sp. NPDC049089. Next base: position 990 of record NZ_JBEZEH010000406.1, on the reverse strand, counting down.
CGACATCCGCTGCTCGGCGCGCTCGGCGGTGAACGCGGCGTCGTGGTGGATGGCGGCGGCGTAGCTGGCGGCGGTGCGCTGGGCGATCGCGGCCCACCCGTACTGGTCGCGGACCGTCCGGCGGGCGTTGCGGGCCATGACGCGGGCGCGGTCGGGGTCCGACAGGAGCGCGTCCACGGCGTCGGTGAGGCTGTCCGGATCGTGCGGGCGGAAGGTCATCCCGGTGACGCCCGGCTCGACGATCTCGCCGAGGCCACCGGTGGCGGCGACGGCCAGGGGAGCGCCGGCCGCGGCGCCCTCCAGGGCCACCATGCCGAACGGCTCGTAGATGCTCGGCACGGCGAAGCAGTCGGACGCGGCCATCAGCGCCGGCAGGTCGGTGCCGCCCAGGAAGCCCGGCATGGTGACCATGCCGCCCAGGCCGCGGCGGTGCACCTCGGCCTCCAACTCGGTGCGGTACGGGCCGTCGCCGGCGATCACGGCACGCAGGCCGGGGTGCCGCTCGCGCAGTCGGGGGAGCGCCGCGATCAGGTGCTGCACGCCCTTCTCGTACACGAGGCGGCCGGCGAAGGTGACGAGCGGGCCGTCCCCGGCGAAGCGGGCGCGGGCGGCGGCCACGGCACGGGCGGGCACCTGCCAGCGGTGCGGCTCCACGCCGTTGGCGACCACGTCGACCCGTCCGGCCGGTACGCCGAACAGCGCGTTGACCTCGTCACGCATGTACCCGGAGCAGACGATCACCCGGTTGGACTCGCTGCTGAGCCACTGCTCGACGCCGTGGATGGTGCGGTTCATCTCCTCCGGGAGCCAGCCCTGGTGTCGGCCGGCCTCGGTGGCGTGGATGGTGCTGACCAGCGGGATGTCCAGGTGGTCGCGCAACGTCATCGCGGTGTGGGCGACGAGCCAGTCGTGGGCGTGGATGACGTCGTAGGCGCCGGCCTGGGTGGCGCGCAGGGCGGTGCGGGTGAGGGTGTGGTTGAAGGCCATGGT
>NZ_JBEZEH010000405.1:0-1315 GCF_040648775.1 Micromonospora sp. NPDC049089 | reverse complement strand
GCCGTGGTGGGCCACGCGGTCGAAGGTCGTGACGGGTCTTTGGTCCGGGCCAGGCGGCGTTGGTCGTTGGTCTGGGCTGCGGCTACGCGGCGCAGACGGCGGTCAGGGCCGCGCCGGGGACGCGGCGGGGCAGCCGATGCGGGACCCGCGGCAGTAAGTGGGTGGCAGCGGCGGCGAGGCCGTTGGTGAACCATCCGACGAATCCGAGAGGGTCGCGGGCTGGCGGTTGTGGTGTGGGTTCGCGGACAGGTGCCGGCTGTGACGGTGGTGCGGCGCGCGCGGCACGCATCGCCCGTTGCGCCTGCCTCGCGGCCGAACACGGCCCGCTCTGGTCGGCGCACTGCAGGTTGACGCACCGATTGCCGGGTCCGGGTTGATGGGCGGTGAGGACGTCCACGGCCAGCCGCCACAGCAGGGCGTCGGTGACGTCACGGGGGAGGAGGGCGAGGTGGGACGGGCGGGTTCGGCTGCGGTCAGACATGGCGGGCGACCTTCCGTCGGGGTAAGGGCAGGGGTCACCGTCCGGCCGGGGCAGGTCGTGTTATGCCTGATGGCCGCCCCGGACAATGACCTGATAGATCGACGCTTACCTCTCGACGAAGGTCAAGTCGCCGACCTGGGTGCTGCCGTAGGGCACGGCGCGCGGGTGAGGTCGGGACCCGCGCTCCCAGCGCAGCGTCGGCGGCCGTCAGCGGGCCGTCGGCGTGAATTGGCAGGGTCTGCTGGTGGTCTGGACGAGACGCGCCAGCGCGGGGCGAGTAGCCGGTGCGTGGTCGTGGTCGTCGACGCGGACCACGGGGTGCGGTTCGCCCCGCAGCCTCGTGATCCGATAGCCGCGGCGGTCGGCGTCGACCGCGTCAACGCGGCGGATCTCGCGCAGGTCGTCGGACTCGACGAGGACGTCCTCGTAGCAGACGGCCCAGGCCAGCAGGCGGAGTCCTGGGGTGCGATCGGCGAGGAGGTCCATGATCAGGCCGACGTCGACGCAGGCCGCGAGGGTGGGCCGGGCGACCGGCTGGTTGATGTCGAGCGCGGTGGCGAGGTCCGCCAGGAGGTCGGCGAGTCCGGCGCGGTAGCGGCCCATGCGGGCTTCGTTGAGCGGTAGGTGCACGGCGCGCATCTGGCGTCTCGTGCCGTGCGGTGCGGTTGGGGCCGGCCGGTCCTGGACGAGCAGCAGGAGCGGCGGGCGGCCCCAGCCGAGCAGGTCGGCGTTGGCCTCAATGTGCAGCAGGCACCCGGTCAGGGTGTGGACGGTGTTGAAGGACATCACGGGGATCGGGCTCCTTGGCGTACGCGAAGCCCCGCAGGCCGGATC
>NZ_JBEZEH010000404.1:0-1336 GCF_040648775.1 Micromonospora sp. NPDC049089 | reverse complement strand
CACCCCGCCCCCCCCGCCCCGCGGGGCCCCCCCCGCGCGCCCGCGCCCCACAGCCGTTCCCGCGTGCCGAGCACCCGTATCCAGTAGGGAGCTGCTCCGGAGGCACCGCGCTGCGCTGGCAGCAGAGTGACGAGAGAACCGGTGCGGGACTGCCAGTCCGACCTGCCCGCCGTCACGTTCCGCCGCCCGGGCGCCGCTCGGCCGTGTCCTCCGCTCCGACGATCACAACCTGTCCGCCAGCGTCTGGAGCACCGGAACGGGCGAACCGACGCTGCCTTGTCAAGAGCTGTGAGCGCCAGCGGCACTCGCAGCGCCGACAGAAAGCCCGTCTCGGTCCAGCTGTGAGTCGTCGCCCGCGGGCCGCGCTGTCGGCGGTGAAAGGTCCTGACCTGCACTGTGAGCCGTGCCCGGACCGGGGTGAGCGCGGCAAGTGTTCGCCCGGTCTCACAAATGCCGGTTTGGGGGTGCGGGACTATCAGCGAGCCGTACCGCTCGCCGGTCCCGCCCGCCGCCGGGCGACGAGCAGCTGCGATCCGCGCGCCTCGGGTGCCGCGCCAGTTGATGCGCTGACACCACATTGATGACCGCACCCACCCATGAGGGAGGACGAGCTCCTCCCGGGGCTCACGCGGTTCGCGCATTGCTCTCGTGCGCCCGGCGGCGGTCCCACCTGACCGCTTCGAGCAATCGCCGCCCCCGTCACGCGTCTTCGTGATCGGCGGCGGCGGGAGGAGAACCGTAATGTCCCGCACTCCACAGCACACTCTCGGAATCCCGCGATTCGTTCGTCTCGCCCTCCGTGCGGCCGTGACGCTGGTCGGAGTCGGCCTGTCACTCGCCGTCCCGGCCGCCGCGTACGCCGATCCGGGCGACGCCGTCTACCTCGCGGCGAACTCCCTGCCGGTGGTGATCGCCAACCTGCAGGCCTGGGTCATGGGCATCCTGGCCGCCATCGCCACCCTCTTCCTCGTCCTGGCCGGCGTGTACTGGGCCACCGCCGGTGGTGACCCGTCGCAGGTCGAGAAAGCCAAGCTCGCCCTGCGCAACGCGCTGCTCGGCTACGGCCTGGCCGTCCTCGCACCGATCCTGCTGCAGGTCGTCCGGGGCATCGTGGGGGGCTGATCGTCATGGGATGGGTCCTCGACCAGGTTCTTGATTGGCTCACCACGGCGATCCTGGCCTGCCTCAACGCGATCTTCGACCTCATCACCGGCATTCTGCTCACCACACCGAAGGTCACCGTGCTGCCGCAGGTGCAGGCGCTCACCGGCCGGTCGGTCTGGATCGTGGACACCGTCTTCGTGTTGGCGTTCGTCGCCGCCGGCGTGCTCGTCAT
>NZ_JBEZEH010000403.1:0-1479 GCF_040648775.1 Micromonospora sp. NPDC049089 | reverse complement strand
GCCTCCACCCCCGTGGTTTGCAGCGTGTCAACCCCCCACTAAGGTGTGCTCGGGGGGGGGTGGTGCGGGGGGGGCGTGGGGGGGGGGCGGTTTGGGGGCGGCCGGGGGTCTGGGGCGGGGACCGTGGATCCCGGGCCGGATCCACGGTCCGCAACCTCCCCCCAGGCCCCGGTTCCGGGTGTAGCGGCGGGCCGCTACGTGTCGATCACGCTACGTATCGAACAGGCTCGGGGCAAGGTTGAAGCTGTCGGTTCGGAGTGTCGAAAAGCGGACTTGACCTGCTGCTTCGCCAGCCGAAGGAGGTCGGTCGGATCAGTGACGGAGCGTACGAATCAGGTCGAGCACCTGTCGGGTCACCGGCCGAAGGACCCGGAGTCGGGACAGCGCCACGAGTCGATCGACGAGTGGCACGGCCCCGTCGATCAGTTGGCGGGTCTTGGTCTGCCCCGGCGATCGGTCGTGCACCCAGTAGAGGATCACGCCCATGTACGCGAGCCAGAGCAGTTCGGGCAGCTGTGGACGCAGCTCGGCGTCGACCTTGGCCGTCGAGCCGGTCAACACCTCGCCGAAGAGGTCGATGGCTGCCTGTCGGGGGCCGGAGGACTCAGCGGAGAAGGGGCTCAGCGGCGAGGTGGGTTCCGCCGCCGTCTTGAAGAAGGTCGCCGCGAATCCGTGTGAGGGCGTCAACACGTCGATCCCCGCGTGCAGCACTCCGGCGAGCCGGGGACCGAACGCCTCCTCCCGATCGAGCACGGGCTGCGCGGCGGCCCGGTGCTCGACCTGGGACTGGGCGTAGAACTCCTGAATCAGGTGGTCCTTGGAGCCGAAGTAGTAGTAGGCGTTGCCGACCGCCACGCCGGCCTCCTGCGCGATCGCCCGCATGGTGGTCTGTGCGTATCCGCGTTCGCGGAACAGCCGCATCGCGGTGTCCCGGATCAGTTGCCGGGTCTGCTCGCCCCGGGCGGTGGCTGGGTCACCCGCAGTGGTCGTCTGCGCAGGCTGTTCGGTCATCGAGGTCACCGTATCCCGCCGGTTCGTCGGTCGGCTCGGCCCACGGGTCGCGGGTCCGCTCGCGGATCGCCGAGGCGGCGGCCACCGTCTGGCGGGCGAGGGGCAGCAGGTGCGGTCGGGCCAGCCGCTCGGCCGTGGACCGGTGGTCGGTCAGCGCCCAGAGGCAGGCGAACCAGGCGCCGTCGCCCGCGTACACCTCGCCGGTGTCGGCGATCACGGTGAGGTCGCGCAGCGTCGCGTCGTGGTTCAGGCCGGGGAAGCGCCGCCGGGCCTCGGCGGACCCGGCCGGCACGAACTCCAGGGGTACGAGCTGGGCGCGGGACGACAACCAGCGGCGGGCGGCACGGCAGATCGGGCAGGCGGCGTCGAACAGGACGGACCTGTCGCTGCGCGTCGACCCGGCGTACGAGAAGATCTCCCGCCGCTTCCTGGAGAACCCCGACCAGTTCGCGCTGGCCTTCGCCAAGG
>NZ_JBEZEH010000402.1:0-1485 GCF_040648775.1 Micromonospora sp. NPDC049089 | reverse complement strand
TTTAAAATTAATTTTTCGCCCCCCACCCCCCGATATGGCGGCAAAAAATTAATTTAAAAACTACACTCGGGGTAACCCCCGGGGGGGGGGGGGTTAGGGGGTTAGGGGGTTTGGGGCCAGGTGGGGGTGCGGCCGGTCTGGGTCAGGAGGTGGGCCAGGTTGGGTGCCAGGTCGGGGGTTGGGTCGGGGGTTGGGGTGGGGGGTGGGTCGGCGAAGACGCCCATCTTGCGGGCGGTGGGGCCCAACTGCTCCACCAGCGCGTGCAGCTCGGCCACCGCCTCCGGGGCTGGCTGGTACGGCTGGCCGGTGGCGACCGCGAGATCCCAACCGTGCACTGTCAGGTCCAGCAGGGCCATGCCGCCGATGACGGGTTGCGGCATGCCCATGCCCGGCGACACGCCCTCCAGGGTGGACGGATCCGACCAGGCGGCCACCAACCGGCCGGTCTCCGCCTCGAAGCGGTCCCGCCAGCCGTCACCCAGGTGATCGGGCTTCTCGGCCCACTCCACCTGTCGCTTCTCGGCCAGGTCCTGAAAGTTGACCACCACCTGGAAGAGGTGGTTGAGCAGATCACGGACCAGATAGTCGCTGCACGGGGTGGGCAGGTCCAGTTGATCGTCGGAGACACCCCGTACGACGTCGACGGTTCGCGGCGCGGCGGCCGCCAGCAGCTCGCTAGTCTGAGTGGACATAGGGCCAGCGTATGAGGGTGGTCTTGAACAAATGCGACAGCGACCGCGTGGCGACAGCCGGGGAATTCTCGACCCCGGACGCCTGCTGCGCGAGATGCGCTTCCGCCGACACCTGCCGGCGGAGTCGCTGCGCCAGTGGGTCGAGCACTACTGGTTGATCGACTGGGCGTTGAGCGCGCCGTTCGAGCAACGGGTCGTGCCGCACCCGGCGGTGAACGTGGTGTTCCGACGGGACGACGACGGGCCCGAGTCCGGCGAGGTGGCCGGGGTGGGCCGCGACCTGTTCCGGATCACGCTCAACGGCACCGGCCGGGTGTCCGGGGTGCAGTTCCGCCCCGGCGGCTTCCACCCGTTTTGGCGGCGGTCGGTCAGCGAACTGACCGGCCGTAGGGAGCCGCTGCCCTTCGGCCGGTTGGCCCACCCGGACGTCCCGGTGGGCGCGGGCGCATCCCCCACCTCGGCGGCCAGCGACGACGAGCGCTGCCGGGCGCTGGACACCCTCCTCACCGCCTGGCAGCCCGAGCCGGACCCGCTGGCCGAGGAGGCCGTCCTACTGGCCGAGGCGATCCGTACCGACCGCACTGTGCTGCGCGTCGACGACTTCGCCGCGCGGCACGACGTTCCGGTCCGCCGGTTGCAGCGGCTGTTCATCGAGTACGTGGGGGTCGGGCCGAAGTGGGTGATCCGCCGCTACCGGCTCCAGGAGGCGGTCGAACAGGCCACCGGTGGCCCGTTGAGCTGGGCCGATCTCGCCGCCGACCTCGGCTACAGCGACCAGGCCCACCTGGTCCGT
>NZ_JBEZEH010000401.1:0-1506 GCF_040648775.1 Micromonospora sp. NPDC049089 | reverse complement strand
GTGGCATCGCTCACCGCGATGCCACGGCCGGCCTTTCCGCCATCCGGCTCACGGTGCTGCCGAGGTCAGGAGACCGTCAGGCGGTCGTCCGGGCCGCTTCCAGGATGACCTCGGTGACCTCGCCGGGATGCGAGATCAGGCCCAGGTGGCCGGCGTCGATCCGGGTGATGTCGGCGCCCGCCCGCTTCATCATCTCTTCCTGGCGGGCCGGCGGGATGACCCGGTCCTCGGTGCCGATGACCGCCCATACCGGGATCGTCTTCCACGCCGGCTCGGTGGCCGGCTCCCCCAGCGCGTTCGTGGCCAGAGCGGTCTGGGTCACGGCGAGCACCTCCGCCTGCCGCTGGGGCAGACCGTTGGCGAAGCCGGGGATGAACACCTTCGGCAGGACGTACGCGTCGGCCGCGCCCTCCGGGGCGCCGGGGAACGGTACGAGCTTGAAGACGCTCGTGGGGTCGGTCAGGGCCGGTTCGAGAATCGAGCCGGAACCCGCGGTGAGGTCTTCCACGGTCTCCCCCTTGTCCGGGGCGAAGGCGTCGACGAACACGATTGCCTTGACGTTCTTGTTGCCGGTCGCGGCGTCGCTCGTCACGAAACCGCCATAGGAGTGGGCGGCGATCACGATGGGACCTTCGATGGTGGACAGGAAGTCCTTCAGGTAGCCGCTGTCGATCGACGGCCCCCGGTTGGGTTGCGGCGCGACCTGGACATCGAAACCACGTGCCTGGAGTCTCTTGACCTCCCCACTCCAGCTCGAACCGTCCGCCCAGGCGCCATGCACCAGGACGATCGTGCCGATCCTGACGGCCTACCACTTCGACGGCATCGACATCGACATCGAGACCGGCCTGACCGGCAGCGGCAACATCAACACCCTGTCCACGTCGCAGGCCAACCTGATCCGGATCATCGACGGCGTGCTGGCCCGGATGCCGTCGAACTTCGGCCTGACCATGGCTCCGGAGACGGCCTACGTCACCGGCGGCAGCGTGGTCTACGGCTCGATCTGGGGCTCGTACCTGCCGATCATCAAGAAGTACGTGGACAACGGCCGGCTCTGGTGGTTGAACATGCAGTACTACAACGGCAGCATGTACGGCTGCGCCGGCGACTCGTACCCGGCGGGCACCGTGCAGGGCTTCACGGTGCAGACCCAGTGCCTGAACAACGGGCTCACCATCCAGGGCACCACCATCCGGGTGCCGTACGACAAGCAGGTCCCCGGCCTACCCGCCCAGCCGGGCGCGGGCGGCGGCTACATGACCCCATCGCTGGTCACCCAGGCCTACAACAGCGTCCCGAACATCAAGGGCCTGATGACCTGGTCGATCAACTGGGACGGCTCCCGCGGCTGGACCTTCGGCGACAACGTGAAGGCCCGCCAGGGCCGCTGACCGACCCCGCTCCGAATCGTGGGGCCGGCCCCAGGCCGGGCCCGGGCTTTTTTTATAGGCCCGCCCCCGGCCCGAGGGAGCCCCCCCACCACTGTCCCGCGGGATATGTCTT
>NZ_JBEZEH010000400.1:0-1520 GCF_040648775.1 Micromonospora sp. NPDC049089 | reverse complement strand
CCTCGACGTTCCTGACCCGGCTGAAGGTCGGCGGCAAGCTGGTCGACGCCAAGGGTGTGAGCCGGCTCTACCGGCAGAGCATCTCCGGCTCGTCGCTGCTGCTGCTGGTGCTGTCGGCGATCGCGGCGATGGCGTCCGCGGTGGCCGTGTCGACAGTCGGGAAGGCGTACCTGGGCGTGGTCGCCGAGTGGTGGGACAATTTCGTGTTCCAGCTGTACCGGCTCTTCTAGTTCCCGACCGATCAAGAGGCTGCAAGCGTGATCAACTTCCGCTACCACGTGGTGTCCCTCACCGCGGTCTTCCTGGCTCTGGCGATCGGGCTGGTGGTCGGCACAGCCGCCCTCAACGGCCCGGTCGCCGACTCGCTCGAGGGGCAGGTCACCGGGCTGCGCAAGGACAACCAACACTGGCGTCAGACGGTCAGCAACATGGAGAAGCAACTCGCGTTGGAAGAGGAGTTCGCCGAGGAGACCGCTCAGATTCTCCTGCCCGGCACCCTCACCGGGCGTCGGGTCGTGGTGCTCAGCCTGCCCAACGGGCGCGACCACACCGAGGGCGTGCTCAAGAAGCTCCAGCTCGGCGGGGCGACCATCACCGGCCAGGTCGACCTGCAGGACAAGTTCATCAACCCGGACAACAACTCCAACCTGCTGGAGTTGGCCGTCACCGCCGCCCGCCCCACCGCGCAGACCACCGGCCTGCCGGGCAACGGGCACGGCGTGGAGACCTCGAGCGCGTTGCTCGCCAGCGTCCTGCTGGACCGGCCGCAGGGGGTCGCGCCGGTCAGCGACGCCGACCGGCGGGCGGTGCTCGCCGCTTACAACAACGCCGGTTATCTGACCACTGACAGCAACAAGGTGACCGCCTCGGCGGAGGCTGTCGTCGTGGTCAGCGGCCAGCCGTACGTCGACAAGGACTCCGACAAGCGGGACGAGTCGGTGGTCAAGGTCGCGGAGCAGTTCGACCGCACCGGTTCGATCGTGGTGGCCGGCAACGGTTCGGTCGGCGGCAACCTGGTCGGCGTGGTGCGCGGCGACCCGGTGCTCGCCCAGACCATCTCCACGGTCGACAACGCCAACACCGTGCAGGGCCAGGTGGTCACCAGCCTCGCCCTGGTGCAGCAACTCACCGAGAAGAAGGCCGGGCAGTACGGCGTCGGCGACAACGCCGCGTCGCTGCTGCCTAGACTGCCCCAGTGAGCGAACGACGTACCCCCGTGTCCGGATCCGACCAGGTGACGCGTGACCGAGCTGGCGAGGTGGCGGCGTGAGCGCCCTGGGTCGGCTGTTGATCGCCGGTGCGGGCGCCGCGGCGGCCCGGTACGCGCTGCGTGAGGCGCGCACCTCGCCGGCCGGGCCCGCGTTGGAACGCACCAACTTCCGTGGCCGCACGGTCAGCCTGGCCGCCGGGCCGGCGCTCGCCGCCGGCGGTGGCGCCGCCGGCGGGGTCGGTGCCCCCGGCGGCGGCGGCCGGGGGGGGCCCCGGGGCGGGGGTCTCGGGGCGGGCGGGGTGGGGCGGTG
>NZ_JBEZEH010000399.1:0-1530 GCF_040648775.1 Micromonospora sp. NPDC049089 | reverse complement strand
GGTACCCGCCCCCCTGGGCTACAACCACCCCCACAACCACCCCCCCAAACACTAAGTGTACCCCGACAACCACACCCGGCGGGGCGGGCGGGTCCCCGCCCCGGGCGTCGCTTCGATCATCGCCCTGCCATCTTCTCGCAATTGCAAAAGATGTGCAACAAGGTCTGGACAATGCGTCGGCGGCGTAACTAGCCTGATCTCCATGAGTCCTTACATCGCGGATCCCTGGGCCTGGCAGGAAAGCTGGGACCGCCAGCAGGAAGCGTTCATGCCGGACCGTGAGCACCGGTTCACCGCCATGCTCGACACCGTCGACGCGGTCCTCGACGGCCGACCGCCACGTGTGCTCGACCTGGCCGGCGGCACCGGCACCATCTCGCTGCGGACCCTCGCTCGCTTCCCCGCCGCCGAGACCACACTGGTCGACCTCGACCCGGCGCTGCTCGCCATCGCCGACGCCTCGCTGGCCGACCGGGCCACCATCGTCACGGCCGACCTCGGCACCCCCGAGTGGCGCTCCACGCTGCCGCACCAGGAGTACGACGCCGTGCTCACCGCCACCGCCCTGCACTGGCTGCCGGCAGACCGGCTCGGGCAGCTCTACGCCGAGCTGCGCGACGTGCTGCGGCCGGGCGGCGTCTTCGTCAACGCGGATCACATGCCCGACGACTCAGTGCCGGAGCTGACCAAGCGGCTGATGAACCGGGCTCGGGACCGGCGCAACGCCCGGTACGCCGCCGGGTCGGTGCTGTCCTGGTCGGACTGGTGGCAGCGGGCCGGCGCAGACCCGTCGCTCGCCCCGCTGGTCGCCCAGCGACACGCCATCTACCCGACCGGGCACAGCCCAGAATGGAACCCACCGGTCTCGTGGCACCTGGCCGCGCTCACCGCGGCCGGATTCAGCGAGGTGGGCACGGTCTGGCGAGGCGGTTCGGACGCCGCCGTCGCGGCGGTGCGCTGACCCGGCCGTCGCCGGCCGTGCGCTGACACCCTGTCGCCGGCGGTGCGCGGACGCCCTGCCGCAGCGGTGCACGGACGCCCTGTGGCGGCGGTACGCGGACGCCGCCGTCGCCGGCACTACGCTCAGGAGCCGTGCCAGAGCCGTTCGAGCCGCGTACCGACCCCGACGTCGACCTGCGCGTCCCCGCCGACCGCCGCGAGTTGACCGCGCGCCCCGCGACGATCCTCGCCGCCATCGCGGCCGGCGGGGCGCTCGGCGCGCTGGCCCGGGCCGGCCTGCAACACGCCGTTCCGCACCCACCGACCGGCTTCCCGTGGGCCACGTTCACCATCAACACGGCCGGGTGTCTGCTGATCGGCGTACTGATGGCGGTGCTCGGGCACCTCGACGGTGGACCCCCGCTGGCTCGCCCGTTCCTCGGAGTCGGGGTGCTCGGCGGGTTCACCACCTTCTCCACCTACGCGGTCGACGTGCAGCAGGCGATCGTCGTCGGCGCACCGGGCACCGCGCTGGCGTATCTCGCCGCGACGGTGCTCGGTGCGCTCGTCGCGGTCGCCCTGGGCGACGCC
>NZ_JBEZEH010000398.1:0-1561 GCF_040648775.1 Micromonospora sp. NPDC049089 | reverse complement strand
CCAGGCGCTCGGCCACCAGACCCTGCACGACCCGGCCCACGAAGAGACTGCCCCAGTACGCGGAGACGCAGCCGCCGGCCACCGCCGCCTCCTAATGCCGAGGAGTGAGCGCACATGCACCCCGCAACGCCCCCCACCACTGACGCGTCCGTCGGGCGCGCCCACCGTACCCCGCTGCCCCGGCGGCACCTGCTGCGTGGCCTGCTCGCCGTGACGGTCGCCGCACCGCTGATGTTCGGCGCTGCCGCCTGCGGAGACGACGGCGGCGGCGCCGCCGACCCGAACGCGCCGGTGAAGCTCTCGATCTTCTGGTGGGGCGGCGACGCCCGGGCCAAGCTGACCGAGGACGCGCTGGCGCTCTACACCAAGAAGCACCCGAACGTGACCTTCGAGAAGACCTGGCAGGCCAACCAGGGCTACTTCGACAAGCTGGCCACCCTCACCGCCGGCGGCAATCCGCCGGACCTGTTCCAGATCGACGACAACTACCTCGCCGAGTACGCGGCCCGCAACACCACGCTCGACCTGACCTCCTACCAGGAGTCCGGGAAGCTGGACACCTCCAAGTTCCCCGAGAGCCTGTGGAAGTACGGCGTCGTCGACGGCAAGCTCGCCGGCCTGGCAGCCGGGGAGAACACCCAGGGTCTGGTCTACAACAAGACGCTGCTGACCAAGCACAACCTGCCCGAGCCGACCACCGGCATGAGCTGGGAGCAGCACATCGCCTGGGCCGAGCAGGTCACCGCGAAGACCAAGGTGCCCGGCACCCAGGACCCGAGCGCCGACTACAAGGCGTTCTGGGTCTGGCTGCGCCAACAGGGCAAGGACCTCTACAAGGGCAAGGAGCTGGGCTTCACGGCCGAGGACGTAACCAAGTGGTTCGACCTGTGGAAGGGCGCCCGGGACCGCAAGGCCACCCCGAGCGCCGACGTCATCCACGAGGGCAACTCCAGCGACGTCACCAAGCAGTTGGTGGTCACCGGCAAGTCGGCGACCTCCTGGGTCTGGGCCAACCAGATGCCGGACCTGAAGAAGAACACCAAGGACGAACTGGGCGTGATCGCCTACCCCGGTGACCCGAGCGCGCAGTGGGCCCGTGCCTCGATGTACTGGTCGGTGTTCAAGGGCAGCAAGAACAAGGACGTCGCCGTCGACGTGATCAACTTCCTGAACAACGACGTCGAAGCGGTCAAGTTGCTCGGCACCGACCGTGGTCTGCCGTCCAACCTGGACCTGCGCCGGGTCGTCAGCGACGACACCACCGACCCGGCCATGAAGCAGTCCATCGCCGTCGAGGCGGAGCTGACCCAGAAGTTCGGCGAGTCGCCACAGGTGCCGATCAAGGGCCACAGCAAGGTGAAGTCCGAGCTGATCAAGGCCGCCGAGAACGCGCAGTACGGCCGGGCCACCCCCGCCGAGGCCGCCGCCCAGTTCATCGAGGCGTGCAAGTCCGCCATCGCCTGACCGCCCGCGAGGCGAGGCGAGGAGAGGAGCTGTTCGTGGCGTTGACCACGGCGCCCGACCCGACCCGACGCGGCCCCGGATCCGTGCGGGCCCACGC
>NZ_JBEZEH010000397.1:0-1589 GCF_040648775.1 Micromonospora sp. NPDC049089 | reverse complement strand
CGGGGCGTAATTGCAGTAAACCGGGCCCGGCCCCGGCGACCGGTTAAAACCCCGCCGGGGGCGCCGAACGAGGAGTTACTTGGCCTTCTTGGCCTGAACCTTGGCGTACTTCTGCTGGAACTTCGCGACCCGGCCGGCGGTGTCGAGAACGCGCTGCTTACCGGTGTAGAACGGGTGGCAGGCGCTGCAGGTCTCGGCGTGGATCGTGCCGCCCTTGGCGGTGCTGCGGGTCGTGAACGTGTTGCCACAGGAGCAGCTGACCTCGGTGGTCACGTACTCCGGGTGGATGTTTGCCTTCATCGCCTCGGTCCTCTCGTTGGTGGTCGCCGGGTCGCCGTCATCGCTCGTCGCGCCGTACGCGACGGGCTCGGGCGTGAACCGGAACCGGTGGCCGATTGACCAGTGTGCCATGGGCCTGAGCCGACCCGGTAATCGGGCCGCACACCTCGTCCGGCATCGTCAACACGTGCCTACCCGTCCGCATTCCCGCCGCCCGGCGGGGCATTCGCGCACCCGGCGGACCGCCGCCAGGTACCCCGGTCGGGGTACGCCCGTCGAGCCGGAGGTGGGCCGATGACCCGTCTGATCGCCACCCGGGGACTGCCCGCCTCAGGCAAGACGACGTTCGCCCGCACGCTCCAGCCGTCCGTGGCGCGGGTGAACCGGGACGATCTGCGTCGGATGCTGCACGGCGAACGGCTGTTCACCCAGTGGGCCGAGGCGCAGGTGACGGCCGTACAGCAGGCTCAGGTCGAGGCGCTGCTGCGGGCCCGAGCGGACGTCTGCGTGGACGACACCAACCTGCGCGCGCGGACCCTGCGCGGCTGGGCCGAGCTGGCCGCCCGCCACGGCGCGGACTTCGAGGTGCACGACTTCACCGACGTGCCGCTGGACGAGTGCCTGCGCCGCGACGCCGCCCGCCCGGCCACCGACCAGGTCGGCGCGGACGCGATCCGCCGGCTGCACGAGCGTTACCTTCAGGGCCGGGAGTTGCCGTTGCCGGTGCCGCAGGCCCGCACCGGACGCCCCGCCGTGGTGCACCCGCCGTCGACCGAGCCACCGGAGATCGTCCTGGTGGACATCGACGGCACAGTCGCGCTGGCCGTCTCCCGCAGCCCGTACGACATGACCCGGGTGGGTCAGGACCAGCCGAACTCGGCGGTGATCGCGGCGGTCCGGGCGATGCACGCCGCCGGGTACGGGGTGGTCTTCTGCTCGGGGCGGGACGCCTCCGCCCGCGCGGCCACCGAGGCGTGGCTGGCCCAGCATGTACGAGTGCCGTACCTGGGCCTGCACCTGCGCGCCGTCGGCGACGCCCGGAAGGACTCGATCGTCAAGCGGGAGATCTACGACCGGGAGATCCGGGACCGCTACCGGGTGGCCGGGGTCTTCGACGACCGCGTCCAGGTGGTCCAGATGTGGCGATCCCTGGGCCTCACCGTCTTCCAGGTGGCCGACGGCGACTTCTGAGGTGTCCGGACGGGCCCCGCGCGTGGGGCGCGGCCGGGGGGGTGTTGGGGTGTGCGGGGACGCGGGGTGGCGGTGGCCCGGGGGGGGCCCCCCCCCGGGGCGGGGGCGCGGGGGCGGGG
>NZ_JBEZEH010000396.1:0-1590 GCF_040648775.1 Micromonospora sp. NPDC049089 | reverse complement strand
GTGCCGGGCGCACCCACCGCGCACGACTCAACCTGGGCGATGTCAACCCGAGGTGCAGGAGCGGATCTGTGGGCGGGCGCTGCTGTTGCCGTTGGTCATCGTGGTGAAGCCGAAGGTGTTGCCACTGCCGTTGGACCGCATGGTCATGACCGTCCCGCTGCTGTCCCAGGTGGCCGTGCCGTTCCAGACGGTGGAGATCCGCTGCGGCGAGGTGATGGCCACGACCACGGTCCACGTGCTGGCGCCGCTGACCGTCACTGACGTGTTGTACCTGTCGCCCCAGACGTTGGGGGTCGTGGCGGTCGCTGTGCAGGTGCCGCCGGAGGGCGGCGGGGTGGTCGGCGGTGGGGTGGTCGGCGGGGTCGTGCCGTCCGGCGCGACCGCGCGGCCGGTGGACGGCGAGATCATGCCGGGGCACAGGTTGCGGCTGGTCAGGTTGGCCATGATCTGGGGGATGGCGTCGCGGGTGTTCTGGATCCCGTCGTGCATCAGGATGACCTGACCGGCCTGGAGTCGACTCGCGTTGGACACGATCTGGCTGACGCTGGCGCCGTTCCAGTCCTGCGAGTCCACGTCCCAGATCACCTGGCGCATGCCCAGCGACGACGCCACCGACTGCAGGGTCGAGTTGGTCTCGCCGTACGGGGGCCGGAACAGCACCGGCCGGCTGCCGGTCGCCGACTGGATCGCCGAGCTGGTCTGGGACAGGTCCGACTGCATCTGGGACTGGCTCATCGAGGTCATGTGGGCGTGGTTCCAGCTGTGGTTGGCGACCCACATGCCGGCGGCCACCTGTGCCTGTGCGGCCGACCCGTTGTTCTGGACGTTCTGCCCGACGTTGAACATCGTGGCCCGTACGCCGTTGTTGCGCAGCACGTTGAGCAGCGCGTTGGTGCTGCCGGTCGGGCCGTCGTCGAAGGTGAGGCCGACGTAACCGTTGCAGGTGGCGGCGCTCGACGGGGTCGAGGTGGCGGCGAGGACGACGCCGCACATGGCGACCGCGGTGGCGAGGACGGCGAGCGCCGCGCGCAACCGCCTCGACCACAGGGCCGTGCGGGGGAGAAGTCTGCTCATCTGGTGCCCCTTCTCGCAGACCCGGACGGCGGACGGCGCAGTCCGGACAGGTGTGGTGGTGGGTGGATCGCGGCCTGCTGTCGCATCGACCTCAGTGGATCGGAGTATTACAGCGAGAATTCGAACACGTCAACAAGTTCCGGAATCACTCCGGAACAGGGCAGGGCGGCTCGTGGGGCATGCACGTGCCGTGGCCAGTTGTGACTGCGCTGACGTTGATCTGCCGGGGAGTCGATCGACGCAAACCGCAGCATTGGAGAGAAGCGTGATCCGGAAATTCATCGGAAGTATCGGCGGCCGGCCACGGAGTTGCCGTAGTCCGAGGGCGATGGATTAGTAAAGACTGTGAACAGATGATGTTAGAGTCACTTGCGTCGATATCCGGCTCGGATCTCGGGCCACTGGGGCCCGAGGAAGGAGCAACCACATGACAAGACTCCGCGCGCTGGTCGCGCTGGCCGCGTTGATCGTCGCCGGCGGACTGGTCGCGATCATCCCGGCCACCGCCGCGTCAGC
>NZ_JBEZEH010000395.1:0-1634 GCF_040648775.1 Micromonospora sp. NPDC049089 | reverse complement strand
CCTCCAGCGCTTCTTCGTGCGTGTTCTGCTCGCCGGCAGCGACACGGGCTGCCCCGCGCGCCCGCCCCCGCCGGCCCCCTCGGGCGGCGGCGGGCGCTCCGGGCACCGAGCGGGGGAAACCGTGACGAGGATCGATGATGTGGCCCGGCTGGCCGGAGTCTCCACGGCCACCGTCTCGCGGGCGCTACGCGGACTACCGACGGTCTCGGCCGCCACCCGGCGGCGGGTGCTCGCCGCCGCCGAGCAACTCGACTACGAGGTCTCGCCGAGCGCGTCCCGGCTCGCCGGGGGCCGGACCGGCACGGTAGCGGTGGTGGTCCCCCGGATCACCCGCTGGTTCTTCAGCACTGTCGTCGAGGCGGTCGAGGAGTACCTCCACCAGTCCGGCTACGACCTGCTGCTCTACAACCTGGGCGGCCGGGAGCAGGTCCGCCAGCGGGTCCTGCGGACGGCCAACCTGCACAAACGGGTGGACGCCATGATGCTGGTCGCCACACCGCTGCGTCCGGCCGACCTGACCGCGCTGGCCACGCTGGAACTGCCCGGTGTCACCATCAGCTCGGGCAGCAGAGTGCCCAACTGGCCGTGCGTACGGATCGACGACGTGGCGGCCGCGCGGGTCGCGACCAAGCATCTGATCGACCTCGGCCATCACCGGATCGCCCACATCTCCGGCGACCCGGACGACGAGTTGGCCTTCACCACCCACCTCGACCGACGCCGGGGTTACCAGACGGCACTGCGCTCCGCCGGCCTGCGACCCGATCCCACCCTGGACATCGAGTCCACCTTCACCATCGACGGTGGCAACCGGGCCACCGCCGAGTTGCTGGCCCGCGGCGAGCCACCGACAGCGATCGTCGCCGCCTGCGACGAGATGGCGATGGGCGCGATGACCGCCCTGCGCGACGTCGGGCTGCGGGTGCCGCAGGACGTCAGCGTGGTCGGCATCGACGACCACGACCTGGCCGGTGTGCTCGGGCTCAGCACCGTCGCCCAGCCCGCTGCCGAGCAGGGCCGGCTGGCCGCCCAGATGTTGCTCGACCCGCTCGGGGCCCGGCCTCCGGGGCCCATCGTCAGTCAACCGGGTGCCGGTTGCGACACTCCGGTGGTCCTGCCCACCCGGTTGGTGGTCCGGGACTCGACGGCACCACCCCGGGCACACTGAAGTCCACACACCGCAACACAGGAGACGACCCTGAACACCGACCCGACGCAGCAGACCCCCTCCGGTCCCCCGGCCACCGGCTGGTGGACCGAGGCCGCCATCTACCAGATCTACCCCCGCTCGTTCGCCGACTCGGACGGGGACGGAATCGGTGACCTGCCCGGCATCACCGCCCGCCTCGACCACCTGGTCGAGCTGGGCGTGGACGCGGTGTGGCTCTCCCCCTTCTACCCCTCGCCGCAGGCCGACGCCGGCTACGACGTGGCCGACTACCGCGACATCGACCCGCTGTTCGGCACCCTCGCCGACGCGGACAAGCTGATCGCCGAGGCCCGGGCCCGCAACCTGCGGGTGATCGTCGACCTGGTTCCGAACCACACCTCGTCGGCGCACCGCTGGTTCCAGGCCGCGGGGGCGGCCGCCCCCCGGACCGCCGGAACGTGGGCGGACGTGTTACGGGTCGGGC
>NZ_JBEZEH010000394.1:0-1657 GCF_040648775.1 Micromonospora sp. NPDC049089 | reverse complement strand
CTGGTGGGCCGGGGGCGGCGCTGATGTCGGTGTGCAGGTCGCCTCTCGGCGAGTGGCACGACGCGGCTCCAGCCGAACGGTATTCCGCGAGGGCGATATTAGGTGAGGCCCGGGGACACTGAGTCACACCGACACCCGCACAACCAGCCCGCCACCGCCGTTGTTCCCGCACCCCGCCTCACCCACCCACCCGATCGCCGCCCGCCCGGCCGGACCGCCGCCCGGCCATGGCTCCGCCCCGCGATGGTGCCGCCCCCGCCGTGCTGCCCTCGTGCCTTAGCGCCGCGGCCGCTCCGCTCCCGCCGCACCGCCGGCCGGCGTTAGGCGGGCGGCCGGCTGGTCGGCGCGGGCGGGGCGTGCGGCGCGGGCGGGCGGCGCGGGCGGCGCGGGCGGGGCGTGCGCGGGCAGGGCGGTTGGGGCGGGCCGCGCAGGCGGGAGCATCAACCCGCGCTGGCCGACTGGCAGACCTGTCGGCTGTCGATGGTGGCGGTGCCGGCCACCACTCCGTACCACCGGTGGTGGCCGGTGGTCGGCGGGCGGTCTCAACGCCTCGCCGCTGCGCCGGACCGTTCTGCCGCGGGGTTCCATCGCCGCACGCTGGTCGTCTCACGACCGCGCCACCCGCCGTCGTGCCGCGCGCTTCGGCCACAATCCTTGAGATCTTGGACAGTTTCCGTTCGCACGTGACGGAAAGTGTCCAAGATCCGCGGGCGGATGCGGGTTGGATCTCGCTATCCACATCCCGCGAGGGCTTCGGCACCGCGGGATCCATTTCTAGGTCCAACCGCCGACCCCGAACGCCCGTGGCCGGCAGTCAGCGACCGGCGGCTGGCGTCGGGGGTCGGGCTAACCGGCGGCCGGCGACCGGCGACCGGCGACTGCTAACGACCGGAGGTCAGCGCATGGCCCCGGTGCACCGACCAGGCGGGCTGGATGAACCACAATGGCCCACAACAGAAATGCCGCTGGCCGGCACCCCGGTGTTGCGGGTGCCGGCCAGCGGCTGATGCTGTCGTGCGGTGGTGCGGGTCAGCTGTTCCAGTGCTGGGCGACCAGGTCGGTGGCCTGCTGTTCCCACTGGGCGTAGGCGTCCGGGTAGGCCGACACCTGCACGGTCTGCGCGGCGTCGGTCAGCGCCATGTCCTGCCACCCGTCAACCTGCTTCAGACCCTTCAGGAACGCCGTCGTGGAGTACTCGGGGTTGGTGATCTGCTCGGGTGTGCCCCAACCGCTGGTCGGGCGCTGCTGGAACAGGCCCAGCGAGTCGTGGTCATTCTTCTCGCCGAGGTGGCCGAGGTTCTCCAGCTTGGACTCCTGCAGGCTCGTCGCGATCGAGATGACCGCGGCCCGCTCCGGCAGACCAGCCTTCTTCGTCGCGGCGATGATCGCCTTCACGTTGGCGGTCTGCTCGTCGTTGAGGCTGATGTGGGACTGGTCGCCCTGCGGCTTCGGCGCGGCGGACTGGACGGCCACCGCGACGGGCTTGGCGTCCACGGCCGGGCTGGCGGCGTGGGCGGCGATCGGACCGGCGAACACACCACCGGCGAACGCGAGACCAGTAACAGACAGCATGCTCTTACGAATGATCGTGTTCATGGGGGTAGCTCCTTCTGGGGTAGAACACCCACACCACCAGGGGGACGGCTGCTGCCCAGCG
>NZ_JBEZEH010000393.1:0-1661 GCF_040648775.1 Micromonospora sp. NPDC049089 | reverse complement strand
AGTCGCTTGACCCCTCCCGAATACCATCTTAAAGATATATTGTCCTAACTCGTGCCGTGCGACAAACTCTAATATCCACCCCACCCCCCCCCCCCGGGTGGGTGTCAGGGGCGGGGCAGGCGCATCGCCATCGTGGGTGCCTCGGCCATCACCGAGGTGGGAGTGAACGGGGCACCGGTGGGCAGTTCCTCGGCCCGACCGATCTGCACTCCCGGGTACAGCTCGATCATGTCGTTCTCGCCCAGCACCCGGGACTGCTGCGGCGCCAGCGGGATCCGGTCCGACTCGGTCATCGAACCGCCCGGCCGGATGCCCGAGCCGTTGGTGCTGACGTCGGTCACGATGACCTCGCCGACCCGCAGCTCGAAGCGGACGTGACCACGGCTGATCCAGCGCCGTGCCTCGTCGTTGAGCCACTGGCCGAGCATGATCCCGCCGTCCTGCTCGGGAGCCCGTCCTGCCACGATCGGCTGTTCCTCGCTGAGCACGAACCGCCGTCGGACCAGGCCGCCGACGCGCACCGCGAGCACCTCGGTACGCGGACGCGGGCCGCCGTCACCGAGCCGTACGCCGTGTCGGGGGCAGGTCGGCACGCCGTTGCGCAGCGCGGGCGGCGGCTGCGCGGCGGGGCTGCGGTCGGCACCCCCGGCCAGGTCGGCGAACGCGCCACCCCCACCACCGCCGCCGAACAGCGCGCAGCCCGACTCCGGGCAGCGCCACTGGCGGGCCAGCAGCTTGACGCCGGTCGGCGACCGTTTGCCGGCCACCGGCGAGTGGCCACCACCGACGTGCGCGATGAACACCGGCCCGCCGGCGCCCGGCACCGGCGCGACCACCCGACCGGGCTGCTCGACCAGCCACGGGAAACGCCCGCGCAGCCCGTCGAAGCGGACCCGGCTGAGCACCGGCAACCCGAGCAGGTCGGCGACCTCCAACATCCGGTCACCCGGGTTGTCGAGCACCTCGACGAGCCCGTCGTCGGCCCAGCGGCGGACGACCATCCGCTCGTTGGAGGTGAGGTCGGCGTCGGAGAGCAACGCCCGGTGCACCACCGCGTAGACCTGGACGCTGTCCTCCTCCAGCTCGCGGGAGAGCGCGTCGATGACCATGCCGAGGCGCAGCAGGCTGGCCGGCCGACCACCGTCGATGTCCTGGTAGCGGATCACCTCGGCCAGGTCGATCACGGCTCGGGCCAGTGACGGGTCCGTGCAGACCCGGCCCTCGATGGCATCCAGAACCTTGCTGATCTCGAATCTCATGCCGCACTCCGGACGATGTCGTCAATGCGCCGGGCCAGCTCGATGTCCCGGTGGGTGACCCCACCGGCCGAGTACGTGACACAGCGGAAGGTCAGGGTCCGCCATCGGATGTCGATGTCGGGATGGTGGTCGAGCTTCTCGGCCACCGTCGCCACCCGGTCCACCATCGCGATGGCCGCCGGGAAACTGCCGAGCTGGACGGTACGACCGATGCCGGTCGGGTCACCCGACCAGTCGGGCAACCGGCTCAGCTCTTCTCGCACCGCGTCCGCGGTGAGCAGGTCTGCCATGACCAGACCCTACCGGTGGCGCGTCCGGCGAGCCGGATCCGCTCCCTCGAGCCCAGGGTTTCCGCCAAGCGCTGCCGGCCAGGAACACGACGGCGGGGCGGCATCATCAGAT
>NZ_JBEZEH010000392.1:0-1685 GCF_040648775.1 Micromonospora sp. NPDC049089 | reverse complement strand
ACCAGGTCCGCACCTCGATCCAGGCAGACACCGACCACCGCGCCCCTGCCCACACCGACGGCCCGCAGGTGCCCGGCGAGCCGGTTGGCCTGTGCAAAATACTTAGCCGCATGGCACAGTATTCGGCGCAGCTCGACGGCGTGTTCGTCGCCCTCGCTGACCCGACCCGGCGCTGGGTCATCCGACGCCTCGGCCACGGTCCGACAAGCGTCGGCGACCTCGCCCGCGAGCTTCCGATGACCCTTCCCTCGTTCATGAAGCACGTGCGGACGCTCGAGTCGAACGGGCTGATCCACACGACCAAGTCCGGCCGGGTGCGCACCTGCGTGCTCAACCGCGAGCGCCTCGCTGTCGTCGACGACTGGCTCGCGGAGCAGCGCAGGGTCTGGGAAGAGCGCACGGATCGCCTGGAACGCCTCGTCACCGATCAGCAGGAGAACCAACAATGAATCCCGACCTGGACCTGACCATGACACGGGTCATCCGCGCCCCTCGCGCCACCGTGTGGGCCGCCTGGACCGACCCGTCCCGCTTCGAGAAGTGGTGGATACCGGCGCCGGCCCTGTGCCGCGTCGACCGCTTGGAGGTCCGGCCCGGTGGCGCACTCGTGACCCGACTGAGCGAGGACGGGGTGGAGTTCGTCCCGCACCTCGACGCGTGCTTCCTCGTCGTCGACGACCTCGAACGGATCGTGTTCACCAACGTGATCGACAGCGCCTGGCGGCCCGCGAACCCCACCCCGGTCCCGATGACGGCGGAGATCACCATGAAGGACCATCCGGACGGCACGGACTACCGGATCATCGTCCGCCACGGTGATCCCGCCGCTCGTGACCTTCACGAGAAGATCGGCTTCGCGGACGGCTGGGGCTCGGTCACCGAACAACTCGCCGGGCTCGCCGAGAGCCAGGAGGCGCTGTGAAGATCGTCCTTACCGAGTTCGTCACTCTCGACGGCGTCAGCCAGGGGCCCGGCTCGCCGACCGAGGACACGAGCGGCGGCTTCACCCTGGGCGGCTGGCTCGTGCCCTACCTGGACGAGGTCTTCGTCCGCCGTACCTCGGAGTGGTTGGGTCTCGCCGACGGTCTGCTACTCGGACGGCGGACCTACGAGGCGTTCGCTCGCGACTGGCCGCAGATCACCGACCCGAACGATCCGTTCACCGAACGGATGAACTCACTACCGAAGTACGTCGTGACCAACACCCTGGCGGAGGGTGGTTGGCGCCCGACGACAGTGCTCCACGGCGACCCGATCCACAGCGTCGGGGAGCTCAGGGCGCAGCCAGGACGGGAGCTCCAGATTCACGGAAGCGCACGACTTGGCAAGGCTCTGTTGTCAGCTGGCCTCGTCGACACACTCCGACTCGTCGTGGCCCCCACCGTGGCCGGCTCCGGGCGGCGGCTGCTCGACCACCCGAACGCACCCGTCGGCCTCCGACTGGTTCACCACGAAGCGACGGCGAAGGGCTTGCTCCTGCTCGAGTACGAGCATGTCGGCGCCGCCCCGACGGCGCAGTACGAAGGCGCGGCAGCCTTCGTCTAGTCACGGCCCGGCCACCTCCTGAATCTCGCGATCAGGTCCCGCCCCGACAGCGGGAAACCGGGGCACCGGCCACGCGAAGGTGGCCGGTGCCCCCGTTCCCTAAGTCGAACATCAAGCCCGTTATGCAAACTCCGACGTTT
>NZ_JBEZEH010000391.1:0-1711 GCF_040648775.1 Micromonospora sp. NPDC049089 | reverse complement strand
GCGCCTCCGGGACGGACGCGCGGTTCGCGGATGTCGGGGACGTGTGTCGGGTCAGGCGACGTTGCGTTGGGCCGGGACGGTCGACTTGTGCGGGCGACCCAGGCGGGCCTCCAGTCGTGCGACGTCGACCCGGGCGTGCCGGCGGTCTGCCAGGTCCTCCCAGCCGACGGCGAGCAGTCGCAGGCGCTCCGACTCGCTGAAGCCGCCCCACACGCCGTACGGCTCTCGTACCGACAGGGCGTGAGCGGCGCACTCGGCGCGTACCGGGCAGGCGCGGCAGACCGACTTGGCAGTGGACTCGCGACGCAGCCGGGAAGAACCACGCTCACCGTCGGGGTGGAAGAACTGGGCGCTGTCGCGCCCTCGGCAGGCACCGAGTCGCTGCCAGTCCCAGAGATCGACGATGGGTCCGGGCAGTCTACGTACGTTCGACATCAGCACCCCTCCTCCCGCGCGGCTCCGCGAGAATCCTTATGGCCGGCATCCGGGCGGCGGGCCGCGCAGGCGCACCGTTCCCGGCCTGGATCTCCCGGTACCCGGGCTGTCGTCAACTCACACGTGTGTGATCGAAAACGTCCGAGAAATTGCGGCTTTTGCCCCATCTGTCGGAAAAGTTCGAAGGATTGCCGGGAACCCCCTCCCCAGCCGACCGCGTCATGGTCTGCTCGTTGGCGGAGAGGAGACCACAGTGCGTACCGTTCTTGTGTGCGTTCGGACACCACTCGCGGCCCAGCACCTTACTTCTGCTGCCGCGCGGCTGGGGTTGTCCGCGATCGTTCGTACCGCCGTCTCTGATCCCGAGGTGATGCTGCGGCTGGCCGAACGACCGGCCGACGTGGTGCTGGCCGACACGGCCCTCACCCGGCCGGACAGCGCCGGCTTCGTCCGCCGGGTGTTGGCGCGTGCGCCGCAGGCGGCGGTGCTGCTGCTCGGCACCGAGGAGTCCGAGGCCGCGGCGGCCACCATCAGCGCCGGCGCCCGAGGGCTCATCCAGAATGTCGATCATGATCTGACCAGCGCGGTGGCGAAGGCGCTCCTGCTGCTCACCGCGCCTGGCCGAGCCTCCCGGCAGCGGATCACCGATCCGGCCCGCGACGCGGCGGCGGTGGGTGGTTCCGGCCGCTCCGGGCCGTCGCCGCGCGGTTCCGGCGAGCCCGGCTGGACGGCCACAGCAGCCGACGGGCCGGCCGGGGTGGCGTCGGTGCCGGTGCAGCGGGGCGACGACGAGGCGGAGGCGGGGACCGGCGAGTCGCCGGCGCAGACCGACCCGGGCCGTCCCGCCCCGAACGCCCGACCCAGTCGGGCGTCGATCGGGCTCACCGAGCGTGAGCTTCAGGTGCTGCTGGGCATGGCCGAGGGCAAGAGCAACGCGGAGATCGGCCGGGAACTGTTCGTCTCGGAGGACACCGTCAAGACGCACGCCCGCCGGCTGTTCCGCAAGCTTGGCGCTCGGGACCGGGCGCACGCGGTGGCGGCGGGCTTCCGCGCCGGTCTGGTGGCCTGACACCCGGGCAACGCCGCCGCACGGCACGCCGCACTGCACGCCGCGCGGAAGCGAGCACGCCGCACGGCACGCCATGCAGCCGGGCGCGCCGCGCAGTCGGGGCACGCCGCGCAGCCGGGCGCGCCGCGCAGCCGGGGCACGCCGCGCAGCCGGGGCACGCCGCGCAGCCGGGCACGCCGCGCAGCCGGGCACGCCGCGCAGCCGGGC
>NZ_JBEZEH010000390.1:0-1719 GCF_040648775.1 Micromonospora sp. NPDC049089 | reverse complement strand
CTGTGCGCCGTGACGCGGTCAGCTGTTCCAGTACTGGCCGACCAGGTCGGCGGCCTGCTGCTCCCACTGGGCGTAGGCGTCCGGGTAGGCCGACACCTGCACCGTCTGCGCGGCGTCGGTCAGCGCCATGTCCTGCCACCCGTCAACCTGCTTCAGACCCTTCAGGAACGCCGTCGTGGAGTACTCGGGATCGGTGATCTGCTCCGGCGTACCCCAACCACTGGACGGACGCTGCTGGAACAGGCCCAACGAGTCGTGGTCATTCATGTCGCCCAGATGGCCGAGGTTCTCCAGCTTCGACTCCTGCAGGCTCGTCGCGATCGAGATGACCGCGGCCCGCTCGGGCAGACCAGCCTTCTTCGTGGCGGCGATGATCGCCTTGACGTTGGCGGTCTGCTCGTCGTTGAGGGTGATCCGGGACTGGTCGCCCTGGGTGCCGTGCGGGATCAGCTTGCTGGTGTCGGGCTTGTCGGCCTGCACCGCAACCGCGACGGGCTTGGCGTCGACGGGGTTGGCCACGTGCGCGATGGGGCCAGCGAAGACACCGCCGGCGAACGCGAGACCAGCAACGGACAGGACGCTCTTACGCATGATCGTGTTCATGGGGGTAGCTCCTTCGGGGGTAGGACACCCGCACCGCCAAGGGGGAACGGCAGTTACGGGTGTGAGCACCTCGTCCGGCGCTGCACAAACAAAGGGAAAGTCTGAGGGGGTGACGCCACCTGATCGGGCGTCGGAGCCGGCGACCTGGCGAGCGGGGGGCTCGTGGCGCCGGGTCCATGCGTAACGACCGGGGGGCCGGGGTCATTCCGACCTCGTGACCAGCCTTCAGGGGTTGGGCGGCGGGTCGGTGGTGCTCCGATCGTCAGACTGTGTAACGACCCCGGCCCGGCCATGATTCCGGCCCGCGAGTGCACCCCGCCACACCCCAGAAACGGACACAACGCCCACACGGCACCGGGCCTGTGGCATCGGAGCACCGGTCAACCACGTAATCCACTCGGGCTCACGGCAGTCGGGGCATCCCGGACGTCAGGCGGTTATCGCCCCGTCAGGCGGGAGCGCACCTTCGCGGCGCAGGCGTCCAGAGCCGTCTGCGCGTCCAGCCCGAGGCTTTCGATGGCCACCAGCGCGGTGAAGGCGACGTCGGCCAACTCCGCCGCGACGTCCTCGCGGGTGTGGGTGACACCCTTGCGCGGATTCTGCCCGAGCAACCCGATCCAGGCAGCCGAAGCCTCCCCCGCCTCCTCGGTGAGCTTGAGGATCCGGCAGGTCAGTTCGGTCTGCCCGGTGCCGTTCGCCGCGTCCAGCCAGCCGCGTGACGCTCTGGCCGCCTCCCAGATCGACTCGTTCACGGCGACCAGTCAACCCGATCGGCCCACCGGCCTGAACGACCGGGTAGGGCTGGATCGTCGTGTTGACCGGCGGATCAGCGAACCCATTGACACTGGTCGACGGCGGTTCTAGGTTCAGGACGCTACCGACCGGTAGGCAGCCGTCCCGCTGGTCGCCCCCGGGCGACAACCGCCCGATGGGGAGCATCGATGCTGTCCACACCCGTTCGTCACCTCCGCCGTCTGCTCGCCGCCGCCGCGACGCTGACCCTCGCGGTCGGGGTGGCGGGCGCGGGCGCCGCCCGCGCCACCCCGCGCGACCCCAGGGGGGGCGTGGCCCACCCCGCGGACACCAACGAGAAAAAGCCCATGGGGCCGCGGGTGG
>NZ_JBEZEH010000389.1:978-1818 GCF_040648775.1 Micromonospora sp. NPDC049089 | reverse complement strand
CGCAGCTTGCGGACCGCCTCGGCGCGCGCCGAGGTCGCGGCGTCGCCCACGATGAGCGGCGCGCTGCGGGCGTTGGCCTCGAACGGGATCTCACCGAGCAGCGGGCTGCCCGTGGCGCGTTGCAGGCCGGCGGCGTCGCGCAGTCGGACATCGGCGACGCCGCGCAGGATCGCCAGACCGATGCCGAGGAGCAGGCCGACCAGGCCACCGAGCGTGAGGTTGCGGACCGGCTGCGGCGAGACGGGGTTGGCGCTGACCCGCGGGCCACTGACGATCTCGATCTTGATCGGCGCCTTGCCCTCCGGTGTCGTCTCCACCTTCTGTACGAGTTCGACGAACTTGTTGGCGAGGCTCTCCGTCACGCGCAACGCGCGGGCCTGGTCGGTGTCGGTGACCGATGCCCGCAGCAGAACGGTGCCGGTCTCGGTGGAGGTACTCACCCGGCGCTGCACCTCGTCCGCGGTGAGGCCGACCGGAGTCTCGGCCACCACGCTCTGCGCCAGCCGGTCGCTGCTGAGCAGGTCAGCGTACGACTTGACACGCTGCTGGAGGAAGAGCCCGCCCTGGTAGGCGTCGGTGACGCCGGTGTTGGGGGTCGTGACGAAGAAGGTCACCGAGGCGACGTACCGAGGTTGGGCACGTACGGTCAGGAACGCCGAGACGCCGAGAGCCACCATGACCGTGACCAGCGCGACCCACCAGTGCCGACGCACGTGGCGCAATTGGCGGAGCAGGTCCATCAGGAGCGCCCCCGTACCGGTCCGGTTACGGCAAAGAACTTCACAAAAACCCCCAAGGTCGTCTTTAAACTCGTGAAACCATTAAAGCGGCTCATACGGC
>NZ_JBEZEH010000389.1:0-968 GCF_040648775.1 Micromonospora sp. NPDC049089 | reverse complement strand
CGGCTTATGTCCGGAGTTACCTATATTCGGGCGGCGAGATGTGCGCCCCCATGACCAACCCGGCAAACGCCCATTCGGCAGCGGCGACAACGGGGAAAAAGTCGAAGGCCGATCCGACGGCGTCCGATCGGCCCAGCGGTCGCCGCCGACCGCGCCGCCGGATAGGGTCGACAGCGGTGTGCCGGGAAGCCTGGTCGGCGAGTGGAAACCTGCTGTCCCGACTCCTGTAGGTGAGCCGAAGTTGACCCTCCCCACCCCACCGTCCGGCCCGCGTCCGCCGAGGACCCGGCTGTTCTCCCGATCGTCCTGGCCGCAGGCCCGGCACCTGGCCGACGTGCTGCGCACCGAGACCGTCGGTGGCGCGCTGTTGCTGTCGGGCGCTCTGATCGCGCTGATCTGGGCCAACTCCCCGTGGTCCGACTCGTACACGCGGCTCGGCGACGTGGTGCCCTGGCCCGGCGCGCCCTGGCACCTCGACCTGAATCTGGCCACCTGGGCGGCCGACGGCCTGCTGGCCATCTTCTTCTTCGTCGTGGGCCTGGAGCTCAAACGGGAGTTCGTCGCCGGTGACCTCCGCGACCCGCGCCGAGCCGCGCTGCCGGTGGCGGCCGCGCTCGGCGGGATGCTGCTGCCGGCGCTGATCTACGTGGCGGTGGTGCTGGGCGGGGGCGGGGAGGGCCTGCGCGGGTGGGCCATTCCGACCGCCACCGACATCGCTTTCGCGCTCGCCGTCCTCGCGGTGGTCAGCTCACATCTGCCCCAGGGGCTACGCGCATTCCTGCTCACCCTGGCGGTGGTCGACGACCTGTTCGCGATCACCATCATCGCGCTCTTCTACACCGCCGACTTTCAGCCCGTACCGCTGCTCGCCGCGTTCGCGCCGATCGCTCTCTTCGCGGTGCTGGTGCAGCGGGGGCGCACCTGGTGGTGGGCGCTGATCCCCCTCGCTGTGGCCGCCTGGTCACTGG
>NZ_JBEZEH010000388.1:0-1853 GCF_040648775.1 Micromonospora sp. NPDC049089 | reverse complement strand
CACCGCCCAGCGGTGGGTGGGACGGCCGGGCCACCAGGGTCGGAAGGAGGTGGACCGGTGAGTTCGAAGGACTGGATCGAGAAGGACTTCTACGCCGTGCTCGGCGTGGACAAGGCCGCCTCCGCGGATGACATCAAGAAGGCGTACCGCAAGGTGGCCCGGGAGTCGCACCCGGACCACAACCCGGGCGACCCGAAGGCCGAGGAGCGATTCAAGGCCGCGTCCGAGGCGTACAACGTGCTGTCGGACAGCGGCCGCCGTCGCGAGTACGACGAGATGCGTTCCCTCTTCGGCTCGGGCGCGTTCCGGCGCAACGCCAGGGGTGGCGGTCAGCCGGGCGGCATGCCGTTCGACGTCTCCGACATGTTCGGTGGCGGCGCCGGCGGCGGCGATCGTCGCTTCGGTGGCGCCGGCTTTCAGGACCTGTTCAGCTCGATCTTCAGCGGAGGTCAGGCCGGTGGGCAGGCCGCGCCACGCGGTCCGGCCCGTGGTCGAAACGTGGAGACCGAGGTGGCGCTGGACTTCGGCGACGCGGTGCGCGGGGTGACGCTGCCCCTGACGTTGCGCGCGCCGGGAGTCTGCGACACCTGCCACGGCAACGGGGCGAAACCCGGCACCCAGCCGCGTACCTGCCCGGTCTGTCATGGTGCCGGCGTGACCACCCGCGACCAGGGGTCGTTCAGCTTCTCCGAGCCGTGCCGCAACTGCCAGGGCGTCGGCACGGTGGTCGAGGAGAAGTGCCCGGAGTGCCACGGCAGCGGCGGTGTCACAAAGACCCGCACCATGAACGTGCGCTTTCCCGCCGGTGTGGCCGACGGTCAACGCATCCGGCTGGCCGGGCGCGGTGAGCCGGGCGAGCGCGGTGGCCCGGCGGGTGACCTCTTCGTACAGGTCAAGGTTCGGCCGGACGAGCTGTTCGGGCGTACCGGGGACGACCTGACGCTGACCGTGCCGGTCACCTTCGCGGAGGCCGTGCTCGGCACGGACCTGCGGGTGCCCACGCTCGACGGGGCGGTGACCCTGCGGGTGCCGCCGGGGACGCCGAGCGGTCGGGTGCTGCGGGCCCGGGGCAAGGGTGTGGTCCGCCGCGACGGGCAGGCCGGCGACCTGCTGGTCACGCTGGACGTGGTGGTGCCGGCCCGGTTGTCCGACGAGGCGCGCACGGCGCTGGAGTCGTTCGCCGAGCAGACCCCGCCGGCGGCCCGGGAACATCTCGACGCGCGGGTGCGTCGAGTCAGTTAGTCCGGTGGAACGGACGCGGAGGTGAGCGGGATGTCGGGCGAGTTCCTCGGTTCGGGCGACCCTGCCTACGAGGCCAAGGTGTTGATGATCTCGGTGGCGGCTCGGATGGCGGGGATGCATCCGCAGACCCTGCGCCAGTACGACCGACTGGGGCTCGTGCAGCCCGGCCGAGCCGCTGGTGGCGGGCGTCGCTACAGCGTCCGCGACGTCGTGCTGTTGCGCGAGGTGCAGCGGCTCAGTCAGGACGACGGGATCAACCTGGCCGGCGTCAAGCGGATCATTGGGCTGGAGCGGCTGCTGGAGCAGGCGCAGCAGCGGGTGGCCCGGCTGGAGGCTGAGCTGGACGCCGCGTACCGCCGGGTGGCGGAGCTGGAGTCGCTGGCCCGCTTCCCGGGCCGGGATCTGGTGCCGACGAACCGCACGTCCACCGCCCTGGTCGTGTGGCGCCCCCGCCGTACGCCCGATCGCTGAGCTGCCGCTCACCCGGATCTGTCTTCTCGGCCCGGACCGCGCCGGATTCCCGGCGCGGGGCGGGCCGCGTGGGGTTGCCAGTCGCTAAGATCGGCAGAGCGGGGGGGAGGGGAAGAGTGTAAAGATAGGAGGGTTGATAT
>NZ_JBEZEH010000387.1:0-1894 GCF_040648775.1 Micromonospora sp. NPDC049089 | reverse complement strand
TTCCGATGTGCTTCGCGTCTCTGGGGGGGGCGGACGCGCCTCGGCCGCGGTGAGCGTCGCCGCGGGTCCAGCGGGTCGGGGTAGTACGCGCCAACGGGCCCCCGCGTACAACCGCGGGGCCCCTTTCGCTTGCTGGTCTAGGAGTCGCGCAGCGGACGGCCCTGCGCGTCCGTGCCGCCGTTGACCAGGATGAGGATGCCGTCGATGAGGCCCCAGAAAGCGCCGAGGCCGCAGGTCACCACGCTCACGACGAGCTGGAGAACGGCGATCTTGGTGTGTCCGGTGTAGAACCGACCGGCACCGAAGGTGCCGAGCAGGATGCCGAGGATACCCGCGACGATCTTGCTCTTGTCGGAGACGCCCTGGGGGTACCCCGGCTCGGGGTAACCGGGCTGGTAAGGAGGAGTGGTCATGGGCGGACACATTAGTGATCCACTCGCCGGCTGTCCGCACCGCCGCCCGGCAGATGGGACGATAGTGGTGAAACATTGTCCTGTTGGCTGAGGTGACGCTCGACCGCCGTATCTCGGCGGTGCCCTGACACATCGTCAGGACACCCGGGCACCGGGTGTCACTGTGCTGGCTCGCGGCGGCACCGGGCGCGCCTAGACTGCCGCCGCAGGACCGGTGTACCGCGGCGGCAAAGGGGCCGTCGTGGCACCGAGCAGTCGGGGGAGAGCAGCCCCGAAGAGAGGTGTCTGCATCGTGAAGGTCGGAATCCCACGCGAGGTCAAGAACCACGAGTACCGCGTGGCGATCACGCCAGCGGGTGTCAACGAGTTCACCCGCAGCGGCCACCAGGTCTTCGTCGAGTCCGGCGCCGGGGTTGGCTCCAGCATCACCGACGAGGAGTTCGCCGCCGCCGGCGCGAAGATCCTCGCCACCGCCGACGAGGTGTGGGAGACCGCCGAGCTGGTCCTCAAGGTCAAGGAGCCGATCGCCGAGGAGTACCACCGGATGCGCGAGGGGCAGGTGCTCTTCACCTACCTGCACCTGGCCGCCTCCAAGGAGTGCACCGACGCGCTGATCGACCGCCGGGTCACCGGCATCGCGTACGAGACCGTCGAGCTGCCCGACCGGTCGCTGCCGCTGCTCGCCCCGATGTCCGAGGTCGCCGGCCGGCTCGCCCCGCAGGTGGGCGCCTTCTACATGATGCGTACCGGTGGTGGGCGTGGTGTGCTGCCCGGCGGTGTCTCCGGCGTGTACGCGGCCAAGACCGTGGTCATCGGCGCCGGTGTCTCCGGCATGAACGCCGCCGCGATCGCGCTGGGTCTGCAGTCCGAGGTGCTGCTGCTGGACAAGAACGTCGCCCGGCTGCGGCAGGCCGACGCGATCTACCGGGGCCACCTGCAGACCGTCGCCTCCAACGCTTACGAGGTCGAGCGCGCCGTGCTCGACGCCGACCTGGTCATCGGCGCGGTGCTGGTGCCCGGCGCGAAGGCCCCGACGCTGGTCTCCAACGAGCTGGTCTCCCGGATGAAGCCGGGCAGCGTTCTCGTCGACATCGCCATCGACCAGGGCGGCTGCTTCGAGGACTCGCGCCCCACCACGCACGCCGACCCGGTCTACAAGGTCCACGAGTCGATCTTCTACTGCGTGGCGAACATGCCCGGCGCGGTGCCGAACACCAGCACCTACGCGCTGACCAACGTCACCCTGCCGTACGCCCTGGAACTGGCCAACCAGGGCTGGCGCGAGGCGCTGCGCAACGACCCGGCGCTGGCGCTGGGCCTCAACACCCACGCCGGTCAGGTCACCTACGGCCCGGTCGCCGAGGCGCACGGCATGGACGTGCTCCCGCTGGCCGACGTGCTGGCCTGAACGGTGGCGGCCGAGCGGTAGCGAGCCGAGGGGCAGGGCACTGACCGACGGTGTAGCCGGCGCCGGCGTGGGC
>NZ_JBEZEH010000386.1:0-1918 GCF_040648775.1 Micromonospora sp. NPDC049089 | reverse complement strand
CGCGGCGGCGTCGCCGGTCGAGGCGGCCACCTCGACGCGTCCGTTGGTGGTGATCGGGAGCAGCAACTCCAGGCCGCGGACGAACAGGGGGTGATCGTCCACGACGACGAGTCGCAAGGTGGAGGCTCCCGGCATGTCTGCGCCGTTCCCCAGCGGGTACCGATCATGCGGGTTCGCACCGAACGAGAGGACTCGGGTGGATGCGCGTACGGCACGGTTTGCGGGACCTGCTGCGAGGGTTGCGCCCCATTGAGCCGACACCGGGCGAGAAGCGACCGACGGCGGCCGATTCCGAGCTGCTGCTGCGGGTGCTGTGTCACGAGTTCCGGACGCCGATCAGCACCCTGACCTCGCTGACCCGCGCGTTGGCCGACGAGCGTCGGGAGCTGACCGGGGACGACCGGCGGGCACTCAGTGCGCTGGCCCGCGACCAGGCCGCCCACCTTCAGAGCCTGCTGCGTGACGCGACCGCCGGCACCGGTGTGCTGACGCCGACTCCGCAGCCGGATCCGGCCGTCGCGCTGGCGGGCATCCTGCGGGAGGCCGCCGCGTTGGTGCCGCTCGCCCGTCGGCGGGTGCGAGCCACCCGGGAGGCGGCCTCCCGCCCGGTGCCGTCCGGACGAACCCGACAGGTACTGGTCAACCTGGTGCAGAACGCGCTACGGCACGGGCCGCCGGACGGACAGGTCGGGCTCTACGCCACGGTGCGCGGCCCGAGCCTGAGCATCCTGGTCACCGACGAGGGTCGGGTCGACGATGCGCTGCTGGTCGCGCTGCGACGTCCGGCGCCGGCCGTCGGGATGTCCGGTCTGGGCCTGTGGATCGCGCGGCAGCTCGTCGCGACGGACGGGGGAGCGTTGCGGGCGCACCGGCTACGGCCGCGTGGAGTGGCGTTGGAGGTGCTGCTGCCGATGGCCCGCCCGGTGCGCTGACCCGGCCGGGACACCGGTTGGCCCGCTCGGGTCATCGGGGCGGGAACGGCCTCGCTACCTATTTTTCGGTACCGAGGAGGTTGGATGTTCAGCCACGTCAAGGATCTGCAGTTCGAAGCCAAGCCGGACGGCCCGGATGCGGCGTTCGCCCGGCGGTTGCAGGAGGTGCTGGGCGGCAAGTGGGGCGAGATGACGGTCGCCAACCAGTATCTCTTCCAGGGTTGGAACTGCCGACTGCCCGGCAAGTACAAGGACCTGCTGCTCGACGTCGGCACGGAGGAGATGGGCCACGTCGAGATGATCGTCACGATGATCACCCGGCTGTTGGACAACGCGCCGCTGTCACTGACCGAGGGGATCGCGGAGGATCCCGGAGGCGCCGCGACCTACGCCGGTGAGAATCCGGCGCACTTCATCCACGGCGGAGGTGGCGCCCTGCCCGCCGACTCCAACGGGGTGCCCTGGAACGGCTCGTTCGTCACCGCCAGCGGCAACCTGCTGGCCGACTTCCAGCTCAACGTCACCGCCGAGGCGCAGGGTCGGCTCCAGGTCGCCCGGTTGTTCCACATGACCGACGACCCGGGCGTCAAGCAGATGCTGCGCTTCCTGCTGGCCCGCGACACGATGCACCAGAACATGTGGCTGGCGGCGATCGAGCAGCTCAAGGAGGACGGCCTGGAGGAGATGCCGGTGCCAGAGGCGTTTCCGGACTCGGGCGAGTTCACCGAGGAGTACGGCTACACCTACCTGGGTTTCTCCTCGGGCACCGACGCCGCCCAGGGGCGCTGGGCGTCCGGGCCCTCGCCGGACGGCAAGGGCGAGTTTCGGTACGACGACAACCCGCGGGCGAACGCGCCGGAACCGGTGCTGGCCCCGGGTGACCCTCGTCTGTACGGCACCAACCCGGGAGTGGCCGGCTCGGTGGTGAACACGGTGAAGAGCAAGCTCACCTGAGGTGCCCGTCGGGTCGCCCACCGGTCCCGGGC
>NZ_JBEZEH010000385.1:0-1938 GCF_040648775.1 Micromonospora sp. NPDC049089 | reverse complement strand
GGGGCCGGCCCGTTGTGCTGGCGCTACGCCGTGCTCACCCTGAGGTGATCAGGCGAAGCAGTTCTCGATGGTGCCGCCCGGAATGGCCAGGCAGTTGGTCGGACGGTTCGCGGTGATGGCGGACTTGTCGTCCACGTTCACGTCTCCGAAGAAGCTGAAGACACCGCCCGGCTCGAAGGTGGAGAAGTTGTGGGCGACCTTCGTCTTCGACAGGTTGACCTCGCCGAAGATGTTGAAGATGCCGCCGCCGACCCCGATCGGGCCGATGGCCCGGTTACCGGCAACCTCGCTGTCGCGCAGCGTCGTGACGCTGAAGGCGTTGAAGAGCCCGCCGCCGAAGAAGCCGGCGGTGTTGTCCTTGATGCTGCTCTTCTCGAACGTGACAGCGCTGTCGAACGCGATGGCGACACCGCCACCGACACCGGCGGTGCTGTTCCGCTCCACCGAGACCTCGTGCAGGTTGAGCTGGCTGTCCGCCGCGGCCAGGCCGCCGCCGGCGAGGACCGCGGTGTTCGAGACGAACTTGGTCCCGTACGCCGTGGTGTTGCCCTCGATGTCGAGGTAGCCACCGCCGAAGCCCAGCGTCTCGTTGTCGTTGATCTCGGCCTTCTTGAGCTCGACCGTTCCGCCGTCGACGTCGTCGGCGAAGATCCGAGCGGCGCCGTTGGAGATACCGCCACCACCGATGATGGCAGTGTTGTCGGTGATCTTCGACTCCTCGACCTTGAGCAGGCCGGCGTTGAAGACACCGCCACCGAAGAAGAAGGCGGTGTTACGGGTCACGGTGCTGTGCCAGATCTTCGTGGTGCCGAAGTTGGCCACACCACCACCGTTGCCGCCCGACTGGTTCAGGACGACCTCGGACTCCAGGATCTCGGCGGTGCCGCCCGGCTGGACCAGGATGCCGGCGCCGTCGGTGTCCTCCGGGTACTCCACGAGCGGCGTGACGACACCCGGCTTGGCAGCCGGCGCGGCCTTGGCCGTGACCTTCGGAGCGGCCGTCAGGCCCGCCTTCGGGTTGGCCTGCCGGGCGGTGAGCGCCTGGTTCAGCGGAACGCCCGCCTTCACCTGAGCCGCGATCGCCTCGGAGTCCGAGTACGACGCCCAGACGGCCGCCGGCTCGACGCTGTTGTAGCGTTCGAGGGTCTGTCCACCCTTGATGGTCAGGCCCTTGATGGTGAGGTGACCGCCCGCGCCGACGTTCAGGATGCGGAAGTAGTCCGCAGTGGCTTCCCGGGCGATCGTCGTGTGCTCACCCTTCAGGGTGATGCGCTCGGTGATGACCGGCAGGCCGTTGCCCTGGTAGTCGTTGCGGCTCAGGTTGTAGGTGCAGCCCTTGGCCAGCTCCAGCACACCGCCGTGCTTGTTGTTGGCGAACACGATCGCCTGAATCAGCTTGTCGGTGTCGCAGGGCACCTCCTTCCCGCGCTCGTGGTCCTTGTCGCGGTCCTTGTCGCGGTCCTTGTCCTTGTTCCGGTCCTCGTCCTTGTTCCAGTCGCGCGCCTCGTCACCCCGCTGGTCGCCGTCCTTGCTGACCTGCGCGGTGTTCCAGTTCAAGCCGACCGCTCCGGCGCTGCCCGCGACGCCCACCGCCGCGAGACTGATCACGCCCGTCAAACCGGCCACGCCACTGGCGAGCCAGAGCTTGCGGCGGCTCTTGGCCGTCGCCCGCCCGGAGGCTTCGTTGTTCGTTAGGTAGTTGGACATCGGAGCTCTCTGCCCTCTCCTCGTACCAGACAGGGTCGCCGCCGTCAGACGGGCGTCCCCTGCTACAAATCGGTTGTAGCTCCCAAAACCACCGTATGAGAAGGTTCCTCGCCTCGCGGGCTTATCCGAGAGAAGCCCACATTAGGTTCATGTTGCCCCCACCGGGGCTGGGAACGACACACCCCACCCAAGCCGGCCCGCAAGCCCCTGACCTGCTCAAACGGGTACGCC
>NZ_JBEZEH010000384.1:0-1984 GCF_040648775.1 Micromonospora sp. NPDC049089 | reverse complement strand
GGACATGGCCGGCTACCGACCACGCACCGTGGTCAGCGGCGGCCCGGTGGAGCTGGCGGTCCTGTGGGGTGGCCCAGAGGAAGTCGGGTGGCAGCTTGGACAGGTCGGGCACGGGTCGGTTCTCCTCTGGGGTTGGATGACTCACTTGACCGCACCGGCGGTGAGGCCGGCGACGAAGTAGCGCTGTAGGGCAAGGAACCCGACGACGACCGGGATGCTGACCACCAGCGAGGCGGCCATGATCTGGTTCCAGTAGACGTTGAACTGGGTGGAGTAGCCCTGGAGGCCGACGGCCAGGGTGCGGCTGCCCTCGTCGGTCATCACCGACGCGAAGAGCACCTCACCCCACGCGGTCATGAACGCGTACACGGTGACCGCGACCACGCCGGGCACGGCGGCCGGCAGGATGACCTGGAACAGGGTGCGCAGCGGACCGGCGCCGTCGACCTGCGCCGCCTCGTCCAGACCCCGGGGGATCGAGTCGAAGTAGCCGACCAGCATCCAGATCGAGAACGGCAACGAGAAGGTCAGGTACGTGATGACCAGGCCGGTGCGACTGGCGTACAGCTCGATGCCGGTGGCGTTGCCCAGGTTGACGTAGATGAGGAACAGCGGCAGCAGGAACAGGATGCCGGGGAACATCTGCGTGGACAGCACGGTCACCGAGAAGACACCGCGACCGCGGAACCGGTAGCGGCTCACCGCGAACGCGGCGAAGATGGCCACCGCCACCGAGCAGACCGCCGCGATGCTCGACACCACCAGGCTGTTCACCAGGTACCGGGCCAGCGGCACGGTGCTCCACATGTCGATGAACGGTTGCAGGGTGGGCCGGCTGGGCCACCAGGTGAAGCCGTTCTGCACGTCCTGCAACGGCTTGGCCGCCGAGGTGACCATGACGTAGAGCGGGATGACGACGAAGAGGGTGAGCAGGGTCAGCACGATGCGCCGGCCCCAGCGCTCGCCGGCGGTCTCACGCATGGTCGTCCCTCCGACGGTTGGTGATCAGCAGGTACGCGGCCGAGACGACCAGCAGGAACAGCAGCAGCGCCACCGACATCGCCGACCCGGAGCCGAAGTCCCAGGTCTTGAAGGAGCTGCGGTAAATGTGGATGGAGATCAGGTCGGCCTGCTCCGGCGCGGAGCCGCCGAACAGCACGAACGGGGTGTTGAAGTCGTTGAACGTCCACAGGAACAGCACCAGCAGCAGCACCAGGTTGACCGGCCGCAGCATCGGCAGCGTGACCGAGCGCAGTCGGCGCCAGAACCCGGCGCCGTCGATCGCGGCGGCCTCGTACAGCTCACCGGGCACGTTCTGCAACCCGGCCATCAGGCACAGGAACGCGAACGGCCAGTTACGCCAGACCGACACCACCAGCAGCGACCAGAAGCTGTTGTCGCCGATCAACCAGAACGGCCGTTCGTTCATCAGCCCGAGCTGGTCCACGAGCACGTGGTTGACCAGGCCGGTGTCGCGTTGCAGGAGGAAGCTCCAGGTGATCACGGCGGCGTAGACCGGCAGCGCGTACGGGGTGAGGAACAGCGCCCGCAGGATCGCGCGTCCACGGAACGGCCGTTGCAGGACGACCGCCGCCGAGATGCCGAGCAGCCAGGCGAACCCGACCGAGAGCAGGCTGTAGGCCAGGGTGACCCAGAACGAGTGCAGCAGTTCCTTGCCGGCGGCGCTGTTCAGGTCGAGTGTCGCCCGGTAGTTCTCCAGCCCGATGAAGGGCGCGGTGGACCAGTCGCGGATGTGGAACTGGGTCAGCTCCAGCAGGCTCATCCAGACCCCGACGACCATCGGGATCACGTGGATGGCGAGTTCCAGCACGACGGCCGGTGCGAGCAGCAGGTACGGCAGAAGTGAGCGGCGGGGGCCGCGGGGCCGGCGGGCCGGCTTCCGGGTCGGTGATCCGGCCCGGGATTCGCGTCGGTCGGCGTCCGGCGCGGTGGTGCTGGTTGCCATCAGGGTCCTCTCGGAGGC
>NZ_JBEZEH010000383.1:0-2029 GCF_040648775.1 Micromonospora sp. NPDC049089 | reverse complement strand
GTCGGTCAAGGCGTCCAACGTCGCCTCGATCATGGCCCAACCGGACGTGGACGGGGGCCTGGTGGGGGGCGCCAGCTCCTGCTGGAAGCGGTCCATCGGGTTCGCCTCGGCCGGGCCGAGCAGGTAGGTCTTCAGCTCCCGGCGGGCCTCGGTCATCGGGTCGTCACCGGCCCGGGTGACCGACACGATCTTCTCCAGCTCGCCGCAGTCCTTGGAGAGCAGGTACGCGGCCCGCGCCGTCGGGTACTCGCGGCGGAAGTCGTCCTCGGACAGGCCGGCCGGGTTGGCCACCACGTACGGCCGCTGGCTCTGCACGAAGTCGGACACCACACTGGACACGTCGCTGATCAGCAGGTCGGTCTGGTTGAAGCAGTCGAACAACGCCGGCGTGCGGCCGGTGACCACCAGGTGCTCGGTGCCGTCCAGGGAGGACGCGTCCGGGTTGCCGCCGGCCGTGCGGATCGCCGTGACGATCCGCTCGTGCACGGCCTTCGCCGCCTTGGACCGCGACCCGGTGAGCGGGTGCGGCTTGTAGATCAGGCGGACCCGGGGGTTCGTGGCGAGCAGCCCCTTGACGATCCGCTCACCCATCAGCACCAGTGAGGTGTGGTACGGGTCGTCGTCGAGCCACCCCTCCCAGGTGGGCGCGTAGAGCACTGTGAACGGCCGGTCCACCGACTCGGCGCCGAAGGTGTGCACCCCGGCGAGCTGCGGCCGGCCGATCTCGACGATGTCCGAGTCGAGCACCCCCACGCCGGCCCGCGCGTAGCGCTCCCGGCCGGCCAGGCCGGCGACCCAGACCTCGTCGTACACCTTGCTGTAGGGGTTGACGCTGGCCTGCTTGTCGCTGTCGCCGTGCCCGACGAAGACGTGCTTCGTACCCGGCTCGCGGAGCATGTGGATGTTCGCGCCGACGTTCGCGGCGTAGAGCGCCGCGCGGATGCCGCCGAGGTCGAGGTTCATGAAGTCGACGCCGGCCGGTACGCAGATCACCGGCAGCCGGGTGTCGGCCAGCTCGAGGAACGCTTCCCGGCTGCGCATCAGCACCACCGCGCGCTGCTGGAGCGCCTCGGTCGGGGCGAGCCACATGTTCGCCTGGTAGACGTCCTTGGCGGGGCCGGCGAAGTAGAGCGCCACCTCCGGCTTGTAGTTGTCCATCCAGCGCTGGACCGCCGGCAGCAACGGACCCTGCCCGCTGCCCCGACCCCGCAGCCAGGTCAGCGCGATGATGGCGCCCACCAGACCCGTCGCCACGACCGCCACCGCGCCGGCCGCGAAGAACGGCGTGGGATCGTGCTGCACCGCGGCGGCCACGCCGGCCGGCACCAGCAGCAGGTTGAGCAGGGGCATCCGGTCACCGGCGACCGCCGCCGCCCAGGCGGGCGGCTGGGGGGCGCTGGACAGTGGACCCAGCTCGATGTTGCGCACCATGGCGGAGAGCGGGTTACGCCGCTCGATCATGGTGGAGAGCGCACCCGCGAAGACCGACACGACCCACACCGCGGCCGGCAGCACCAGCAGAAGGGTCAGCTCGCCGCCGCTGAGCCGCACCTCGGCGACGACCAGCAACACGGCGGCGAGGTCGCGGGTCAGCTGCCGGTACGACCAGTGCAGGCCCACCTTCTCCAACAGCAGTTGCGAGGGCGGTGACCAGCGGGCGACGGCGAACTCGCCGATGATGGCGGCCAATCCGGCGACGGCGAACAGGCCGATCCAACCGAATACGCCACCGACGAGCATGACCAGGTAGGCCAGTACCAGTAGCGCACTCTGGGCGGCCACCCCGAGGCGTGCTGTCAACGTGCCGAACAAACGAGTTCGCTCCCTACGAGATTTCGTTGCGGGCGGTGCCCGTGATGGACCGACGTCACTCCCCCGTCGCGCAGCGGCTCAGTCGCGGCCGGCTGCGTGTGACTGCGACCTTAACGCGAGGGGACAGCTCGGTGTCGCTCGGGTATCCGGCACCATTTCGGGCAAAGTTCCGCACCGGGGCGCGCCCGACCCCCTGACGGGGTCGGGCGCTCGGCGC
>NZ_JBEZEH010000382.1:0-2040 GCF_040648775.1 Micromonospora sp. NPDC049089 | reverse complement strand
GTGGCCCCCCCCCGGCCGGCCGGGCGGGCGGCGGCGTGCAGCGCGCCCGCCTGGACGCCGCCGCCGTTGGTCACCGTGGCCGCGTCCGGGTCGACCCGCACGGCGCGCAGCCCGGTCAGATCGAGCGCCAGAGCGCCGTCGCGCAGCGCCCGGCCGGCCCAGTCGTGGCCTCCGGAGCGAACCGAGAGGGGCAGGTGGCACCGGGTGGCGATGCGGACCGCCTCGGCCACCTCGTCGGAGTCCTGAATTGCGGCGACCAGCGCGGGTGTGCGCGCCACAGCGCCGTTCCAGAGCCGGGTGGTGACGGCGTAACCGGGATCGCCCGGCTCGTGCAGCCGGTCGCCGAGCAGGGCACGCAGTCGGGCGGCGGCCGACGCGACATCGGGGGTGGCGGCGGAGATCATGGCGACTCCTCGACCGGGGCCGACCCACGACACCGGGTACGCCCCGGCGGCGGCCCGCGCTGGGCGCGACCGTAGCACCGGCAGGCGGTCGAGCGCCGTCGCCATCACGACAGCCACCGATGGACCGGCGGCTCAGCTGTCCGCCTTGACCAGCGGGAACTCCAGGGAACCGGCCGGGCAGAGGAAGGTCAGCACCTCCACCCGGTACAGCCCGGCCTGCACCGCCGGGTCGGCCTCCAGCACGCTGCGGACATCCTCGACGCTGCCGGTACGGGCCAGACCGAAGCCGATCGGCGGATCCGGCTCGCGCGCCGGCCCGTCCACCGAGCCGGCGACCAGGACGATGCCGCGTCGCTGCAACGCCTGCATGTGTTCGGCGTGCTCGGCCTGCAACCGTTGCACGGTCTCCGGGGGCAGGGCCCGCCCGGCCGCGCCGGGATAGATCACGATGCACTCGTACGTGTCGAGCGCGAAGTTGACCTGCGGCACTCCCATGGGTGCTCCCTCCGCCGTCGCGCCGGAACGCACCGGCTCCGGCCAGCGTCGCACGGACACCCCGGTCGTACCGGGCGCTTCCCGGCAACTCGCTTCGGCGCGCTGACGGCGTGTCTGCGCCCACACTCGGCCGACCGGCGGCATGGCGGCAGGGTTCCGGGGGATGATCCATCGGTGGCGGGTGGGCTCTTCACGCCCGCGCTGTCCAGGCCCGCCACGACGAGACGATTGGGGATCGGGCAATGGCGACAAATATCAGTGAGCAGCCCGCGAAGGCGTCCGGCACGTACCGGATCGGTGGCGATGTCACAGTCAACCGGCTCGGCTACGGGGCCATGCAGATCACCGGCCCGGGTGTCTGGGGTGACCCGAAGGACCCGGCCGAGGCGGTTCGCGTGCTGCGCCGTGCGGTCGAGCTGGGCGTGACGTTCATCGACACCGCCGACTCGTACGGGCCGTTCGTCTCGGAGATGTTGATCCGGGAGGCGCTGCACCCGTACGCCGATGACCTGGTGATCGCGACCAAGGCCGGGCTGAGCCGCTCCGGCCCCGGCGACTGGCGTGCGCTGGGCCGCCCGGAGTACCTGCGCCAGCAGTGCGAGCTGAGCCTGCGTCACCTCGGCCTGGACAGCATCCCGCTGTACCAGCTGCACCGGATCGACCCGAAGGTGCCGCTCGCCGATCAGCTCGGTGAGCTGGCGCTGCTGCGGGAGGAAGGCAAGATCCAGCACATCGGGCTGTCCGAGGTCAGCGTCGCGCAGATCGAGGAGTCCCAGGCGATCACCACTATCGCGTCGGTGCAGAACCTGTACAACCTCGCCAACCGCAGCGCCGAGGACGTGCTGGAGTTCTGCGAACGCAACGACCTCGCGTTCATCCCGTGGTTCCCGATCGCGACCGGTGAGCTGGCCCGCCCGGGCGGCCCACTGGACGCCATCTCCAACGCGCACGGCGCGTCGCCCGCGCAGCTCGCGCTGGCCTGGCTGCTGCGCCGCTCGCCGGTGATGCTGCCGATCCCCGGCACGTCCTCGGTGGCGCACCTGGAGGAGAACGTGGCCGCGGCCGACGTGCGGCTCACCGACGACGAGTTCGAGGCGCTCGCCAAGGCGAGCTGACCAACCGGTTCGGACGCCGCCGGGTC
>NZ_JBEZEH010000381.1:0-2048 GCF_040648775.1 Micromonospora sp. NPDC049089 | reverse complement strand
GATCGACGTCCGAGCCGTCCCGCCGGCAGCCGAGACCGCCGAAGACCTTGAACTCGCAGTGGGACCGCGGCGCGTCCGGTGGCCTGCGGTCGGGCGTCGTCACGATTGACATCCTAGGGATGGAAGGGCAGCGGCTTCGCTTTTCGGCCCAGCCTGCGGTTTGCCCCGGCTCCCGCGCATCGCCCACTTCTCGTTGTCCGTCGAGTCGTTCGCCGATAACGGGACTACGTGGTTCGGGTGATTCGCGAAACGGTGCCATCTCCGTACCTTCGGCATGGTTCCAACGCGGAACGCAAGCCCAAGGAGTGCGCATGCCCCATGTCACAGTTGGCTCAGACGGAGCCGATCCGATCGAGATCTATTACGAGGATCACGGTGCCGGTAGGCCGGTGGTACTCAGCCACGGCTATCCGCTGAGTGGGCGGGCCTGGGAAAAGCAGGTCTCGGCACTGCTCGCGGCCGGTTACCGGGTCATCACGTATGACCGGCGGGGTTGGGGCAATTCCAGCCAGCCCGACGGTGGGTACGACGTCGACACGTTCGCCGACGACGTGAACGCGCTGCTCACGAAACTGGACGTACGCGACGCGATCCTCGTGGGTCACTCGATGGGAACCGGCGACGTTGCCCGGTACCTGGGTCGTCACGGCACCGAGCGGGTCGCGAAGGTGGTGCTGATGTCGCCCATCCCGCCGTTTCTGCTGCGGACGGACGACAACCCCGAAGGCGCACCGCAGTCGTTGTTCGACGGGTTCATCCACGCCGCGCAGACGGACCGGAACGGGTGGCTCAAGCAGTTCCTGGAGAACTTCTACAACGTCGACGTCTACGGCGGTTCGCTGGTCAGTGACGAGGCGTTCCAGGCGAGTCTGAATGTGGCAGTGGCCGGATCTCCCGTCGCCGCGGTGGCCTGCATCCCGACGTGGCTCACCGACTTCCGCACCGACCTGCCCAAGATTGACGTGCCGGTACTCGTGATTCAGGGCGACCAGGACCGGGTCCTGCCCATCGGGGTCACCGGCCAACGGCTGTCCGCCTTCATCGCGGATTCGCGCCTGCTCGTCATCGAGGGCGGGCCGCACGCCATTGCCTGGACCCACAGCGATCAGGTCAACGCCGCCCTGCTCGACTTCTGTGCGAAGTAAGTGAAAGGAAACACCGTGAAATTGTTTTCCCGACGGCGTCTCATCTCCGTGGGCGTGGTCATCGGTGCGCTCACACTGGGTGGTGCCGGTATCGGCACCGCCC
Organism: Micromonospora sp. NPDC049089; assembly: GCF_040648775.1. Classification (NCBI taxonomy): domain Bacteria; kingdom Bacillati; phylum Actinomycetota; class Actinomycetes; order Micromonosporales; family Micromonosporaceae; genus Micromonospora; species Micromonospora sp. NPDC049089. The sequence continues at coordinate 800 of NZ_JBEZEH010000381.1, read as the reverse complement.
AGGCCTCGACGAGTCACACCCTGCATTCACGGCCCGCAACGGCCAAGCCGACAGTCGTGCTCGTGCACGGGGCGTGGGCGGACGGGTCGAGCTGGGACAAGGTGGCAGCCAAGCTCCAGCACGACGGCTACCGGGTGGTCACGCCGCCGAATCTGCTGTCCGGCGTGGAGAACGACGCCGCCAACCTGCGCGCGTACCTGGACACCATCACCGGACCGATCGTCCTCGTCGGGCACTCGTACGGCGGCATGGTCATCACGAACGCCGCCCGGGGCGACGAGCAGGTCAAGGCCCTGGTCTACGTCGACGCGTACATCCCGGACCAGCACGACACAGTGCTGTCGCTGACCTCGGCCGTGCCGGGCTCGATCTTCGCCGCCGACGTGTCCACCGTCTTCGACCAGGTCGCCATCCCCGGTGACGACCCGCACAATGTCAACCTCTACGTGAAGCCGTCGATCTTCGGCAAGGCGTTCGCCGACAAGAGCATTTCCGCCAAGGACGTGGCGGTGCTGGCCTCCCGGCAGCGTCCGCTGGCCTTCAACGCGCTGGTCGAGGAGTCCAAGGAGCCGGCCTGGCTCACCATCCCCTCGTGGTCTGTGGTCGGCAAGCAGGACGCCGTCATCCCCGCCGCTCAGCAGATCGCCATGTCCAGAAGGGCCAAGGCGCACACGACCGAGATCAACGCGCCCCACCTGTCCATGGTCACCGACGCGGGCGCGGTCACCAACCAGATCGAAGCCGCCGCCAAGGCGACCGACTGACACGACGGCCGGCCGTGGCATCGCTCACCGCGATGC
>NZ_JBEZEH010000380.1:0-2077 GCF_040648775.1 Micromonospora sp. NPDC049089 | reverse complement strand
GGGGGCCGGCCCCCCCCCCCCGGCCCCCCCCCCCGACCCGGTGGCGGTTCACTCCGCGCGGCTGCGCAGGGTGGCGATCGTCGAACCGGCGAGTGTGAGAAGGCAGTCGGGGAGCAGCCCATCGGCGGCCGCCGCGCCGAACAGCGCCTCCCCGGTCGGCTCGTCCCGATTCGCGTACGCGCTGACGAAGCGGGCCACCCAGCGGGTGTCGTACCCGGCCTGGTCGATCCCCGGAAAGTCGAGCGCCGCCCCGCTGGCTGCCGGCGCGTCACCGAGCATCGTCGCGGCCAGGCACCAGGCGACGTCGTACGCGCCGTCCAGGCCGGCCCGGTCGACGACCGCGTCGAAGGCTCCCACCACCGCGTCTCCATCGCCGGTCAGCGCCGAACGGAGCACGGCGGCCGCGTCATCGAACGTCTGCTGTGGTAGGTCCGTCACGCAGCGCACAGTAGGACGGGTGGTCAAGCGCCCCCTCAACCGTCACTGTCCGTGTTCAACGCGAGCTACCTGCGCATTACGCCACCTCCACGGTCCCGCCGCCGGCCTCGGCACGCTAATGTGCGCAGCGGACCTTCGCCGGAGGAAGGACGACCATGTTCGTATCACGCCGCTCGCGGGTAGCCACACTGGCTGCCTGCGCGACGATCCTGCTCGCCACAAGCGCTTGCGGGGATGACAAGCCCGAAGAGGCCAGCGCCCAACAGGTGCGCCTCTACGGCACGGACGGCAACATGCTCAACTCCTATCCAGCGGAGTTGAAGGAAAGGGCGAGTCTCGTCGACGGGATGAAGGGCACCACGCCCCTCGTGCCGCTGCCAGACGACTTCAAGGGCCGGCTACGGGCCGTCAATCCGGCGCTGACGGACTATCTTTACTCCGCCGAGACGTACGACGCGGTGGTGATCGCCGTGCTCGCCGCCCAGTTGGCCGGCAGCACCGACCCCACCGACATCGCGAAGCAGATCGTCGCCGTGACCAACGACGGGCAGCGCTGCGAAAACCCGACGAGCTGTCTCGCGCTGGCCCGCAACGGGCAGGACATCGAGTACCGCAGCGTGTCGCTGACCCGGGCGGGCTTCACCGACAAGGGTGAGCCGGCCACCGCGAGCTACGCGACGCTGACCTTCGACGGGCAGCAGATCAACGACGGCAAGACCGAGTTCGTCGGTGCCGGCATCGAGTCGGCGGCGAGCACCAAGGCCCCGCCGAAGCCGAAGAAGCAGCGCCCGGGTGGCGCCGCCGCCGACCAGGAGCCACTGATCCTGGGTGGCCTGCTGCCGAAGACCGGTGACCTCTCGATCGCCTACCCACCGATGGCCGCCGGCGCGGCGCTGGCGATCAAGGAGGTCAACGCCGCTGGCGGCGCACTGGGCAAGCCGGTGACGTGGCTCGACGGCGACGACGGCACCAACCCGGCGGTGGCCAAGGCGACGGTGGCCAAGCACGTGACGGACGGCGTCAGCGTGATCATCGGTGCCGGCGGTTCGGGCATCTCCCGGGCGGTGCTGCCGGACGTGGTGCAGGCCGGGAAGGTCCTCTTCTCCCCGTCCAACACCGACAGCGGGCTGACCGACGTGGAAGACAACGGCCTCTACTTCCGCACCGCCCCGCCGGACAGCCTCCAGGGCCGGGCGCTGGCCGACGTGATCCTCCGCGACGGGTCGCAGAAGATCGTCATCGTCGCCCGCAAGGACTCCTACGGTGAGGGCCTCCAGGGCACCGTCCGTGACGAGCTGGAGAAGGCCGGTATCGCCAACGACCGCCTCAAGCTGTTGACGTACGAGCCGCCGGCCGACGCGAAGGCCGCCCCGGTCGACTTCAGCGGCGGCGCGAAGGAGATCAAGGCATTCGGCGCGGACGCCGTGCTGATCATCGGCTTCGGTGAGTCCGCCCAGGTGATCCGCGGCCTGGCCGACGCCGGGGTGCAGATCCGGCAGTAGGCAGGCCCAGAAACGACGACGGGCCCGCCGGCGTCACGGCCGGGGGGGCGGGTGTTGGTGGGGGGGGTGAGGGGCGGCGGGGGGGGGGCCCGGGAACCGGGAAACCCCGGGGGGTAGGGGTGGGCGTGCACTAGCAC
>NZ_JBEZEH010000379.1:0-2146 GCF_040648775.1 Micromonospora sp. NPDC049089 | reverse complement strand
GGGCGCGGCCACCCAGCGGGCGCTGGTCCGCGCGGCGCACGCGGCCGGCATGCGGGTCGTCGGCCCGAACTGCCTGGGCGTGGCCAACACCGACCCGACGGTACGCCTCAACGCCACCCTCGCCCCGGCGTTGCCGCCGGCCGGCCGGGTCGGCATCTTCAGTCAGTCCGGTGCGTTCGGGGTGGCGCTGCTGGCCGAGGCGGACCGGCGGGGCCTCGGGCTGTCCAGCTTCGTCTCGGCCGGCAACCGGGCCGACGTCTCCGGCAACGACCTCCTGCAGTACTGGCAGGACGACAGCGGCACCGACGTGATCATGCTCTACCTGGAGACCTTCGGGAACCCGCGCAAGTTCGCCCGGCTGGCCCGGCGGATCGGCCGCGCCAAACCGGTGGTCGCGCTCGCCTCGCCGGCCCGACCGCCAGGGGTCGGTGACGCCGTCGGGCCGGACGAGGTGGCGGTGGCGGCGCTCTTCGCCCAGTCCGGGGTGATTCGGGTGGACACCGTGCCGGAGCTGCTCGACGTGGGTGTGCTGCTGGCCAACCAGCCGTTGCCGGCCGGCGGCCGGGTCGGTGTGGTCGGCAACTCCTCGGCCCTCACCGGGCTCGCCGCGACCGCCTGCGTCGGGCACGGGCTGAGCGTGGCCGACGGATACCCCCGCGACGTCGGGCCGAGCGCCGGTGCCGCCGAGTTCGCCGCCGCGCTCGCCGAGACGGCCGCCGACGAACGGGTGGACGCCCTGGTGGTGGTCTTCGCCCCGCCGCTTCCCGGCCAGCTGACCGAGGTGGACGCCGACGTGACCGCCGCGCTGCCGGCCGCCCTCGCGTTGGGCAAGCCGACAGTGGCGACGTTCCTGGTCGGGCGGCTGCCACCGGGGGTGCCGGCGTACGGCGGCGTGGAGGAGGCGGTCCACGCGCTCGCCCGCGCCCACCGGTACGCCGAATGGCTTCGCCGCCCACCCGGGGTGGCACCGGAGCTGCCCGACGTCGATCGGGCCGCCGCGCAGGCCGCGCTGCGAGCCGACGGCACCGACCCGGGTGCGCTGCTGGCCGCGTACGGCATCGACGTGGTGGCCTCGGTGTCTGTCGACTCGGTCGACGCTGCTGTCGACGCGGCGGCGCGGCTGGGCTTCCCGGTTGCGCTCAAGGCTGCCGCTCCCGGGTTGCGGCACCGACTCGACCTCGGCGCGGTCCGGCTGGACCTGCCCGACGAGCCGACCCTCCGCCGGGCGTACACCGACCTGGCGGCGACCTTCGGCGCGGACGCCCTGGTGCAGCCGATGGTCCCGCCCGGCGTGGCCTGCGTGGTGGAGGTGGTGGAAGACCCCGCGTTCGGGCCGGTGGTCGGCTTCGGCCTGGGCGGCGTCGCCACCGAGCTGCTCGGCGATCGGGCGTGGCGGGCGGTGCCGCTGACCGACACCGACGCGGCCGAGCTGGTCGACGAGCCTCGGGCGGCGCCGCTGCTGCGCGGGCACCGGGGGGCCGCACCGGTCGACCGGGCGGCCCTGGCCGATCTGCTGCTACGGGTGGGTCAGCTCGCCGACGAACAACCCCGGGTGCGCTCGCTGACCCTCAACCCGGTGCTCGCCCGCCCGGATGGCATCTCGATCCTGCACGCGCAGGTGGGGGTGGGTGGCGTGGTCGCCCGTCCGGACACCGGCCCCCGCCGCCTGTGAGCGTGCCCGGTCAGGCACGGCTGGAGATCTGCTGGACGCCCCAGGTGTTGCCGTCCGGGTCGGCGAAGAAGATGAAGCCCACATTGTCCAGTGGATCCGGCACCGGCCGGGGGTTCTGACCGACCACCTGGATCTCGCTGACCTCCACACCCCGTTCGACCAGCTCCTCGTGGGCCCGCTTCAGGTCGGGCACCACCAGTTGCAGGCCCTTGAGTGAGCCGGGAGGCATCTCCGGGACGACGCCCTTGCCGATCACGACCGAGCAGCCCGAGCCGGGCGGCGTCAGCTGGACGATGCGCGCGTCGTCACTGATCACGGTGTCGTGGTCCACAGTGAAGCCGAGCTGTTCGGCGTAGAACTTCTTTGCCCGGTCCACGTCCGAGACCGGCACGATCACCACTTCGAGTGTCCAGTTCATGGTCGTTCTCCTCGGTCGTTGGCCGGTGGGCGGTGTCCCCAGTCAAGCACCCCGAC
>NZ_JBEZEH010000378.1:0-2202 GCF_040648775.1 Micromonospora sp. NPDC049089 | reverse complement strand
GGGGGGGGGCCCCCCCCCCCGCTCCCCCGGCCCCCCCCCCCGGGGGGCGCGCCCCCCCCGCCCCGGGCCCCCCCCCCCACCGAGGCACTTCCGTACCCCGAGCACGCTGCCCGCGGACGAGGGCCGCGCCCCGTCGAACCACACCCGGTGAAGTTCCTACACGTGCAGGTGGTGGCACAAGGCCGTCGGCTCGTAGCGTACGCAGCCTCGGACACATCAAGGAGATTGCATGCCTACAGTGGGAACGCGCTGGCGCACAGGCGTGGCCGTACTGTCCGCGACTGTGCTCGCCGCCCTCGGCGCGGCGCCGCAGGCGCAGGCGGCGGACGGCCCGCCGTCGATCGTCGTCCAGGACGGCGTCACCCAGCCGGTGTTCGGCTACGCCGACGCCATTCGGGAACGCCTGTTCATCGACTCCACCTTCGACAGCGACAACGACGGTCTGCGCGACATCATCGCGTTCGACCTGATGCGGCCGGCGGCCACCGCGCAGGGGCTCAAGGCCCCCGTCGTGATGGACGCCAGCCCCTACTACTCGACGGTCTGCCGAGGCAACGAGTCCGAGTGCAAGGCGGACCTCGACGGCGACGGGCTGCTCGACAAGTGGCCGCTGTTCTACGACAACTACTTCGTGCCGCGCGGCTACGCGGTCATCCTGCTGGACATGGTCGGCACCAACAACTCCACCGGCTGCCCGACCACCAACGCCAACCAGGACAACCTCAGCGCCAAGCAGGCCATCAACTGGCTCAACGGCCGGGCCACCGCCCGTAACGCCGCCGGTGAGGTCGTCAAGGCCGACTGGCACAACGGCAGGACGGGGATGATCGGCAAGTCGTACGACGGCTCGCTGGCCATGGCCACGGCGGTGACCGGCGTGAAGGGCCTGACCACTGTCGTGCCCATCAGCGGACCGACCGAGTACTACGACTACGTGCGCAGCAACGGCGTGGTCACCCGTGGCAACAGCTACGTGTCGTCGCTGGCCAACACGGTCACCAACCCCGAGCGACGGGAGTACTGCAAGCCGGTGCGCGACGCGATTGGCGCCGCCGACGGCGACGAGCACGGCGACTACACGGCCTTCTGGAACGAGCGCAGCTACGTCAAGAAGGTCCCCAACGTCACCGCCAGCGTGCTGCTCTACCACGGCCTCAACGACGACAACGTCCGGCCGGACCACTTCAGCAAGTTCTGGTACGCCCTGGCGGAGAACAACGTGCCGCGCAAGCTGTGGCTGTCGCAGGAGGGCCACGTCGACCCGTTCGACTCGCGCCGCGCGGTGTGGGTGTCGACGCTGCACCGGTGGTTCGACTTCTGGCTGCAGAACGTCGCCAACGGCATCATGGACGAGCCGCGGGTGGACCTGGAGCGCTCCGCCGACGTGTGGGAGACCCACGCCGACTGGCCGATTCCCGGCAAGGCGGACACGGAGGTGTTCCTGCAGCCCGCCACCACCGGCGCGGGCGGTCTCGGGCTGGTGCCGACCTCGAAGCCGGCGACCGGGGCGTTCCAGGACAGCCGCACGCAGAGCCAGAACACCATGATCCTCAACCCGGACGTGGTGCAGCCCAACCGGCTGGCCTTCCTCTCCGCGCCACTCTCCGCGCCGCTGCACATCTCCGGCACACCCACAGTGCAACTGCGGGCCTCCGCCGACCAGACCGACACCAACCTCGGGGCGATCCTGGTCGACTACGGCACCGACGAGCGGGTCGCGCACCGGGCCTCCGGCGAGGGGATCATCACCCTGGACACATCGGACTGCTGGGGCGAGAGCAGCCCGACAGACGACGGCTGCTACAAGCAGACGGCGAAGCGGGTGGCCACCGCCGACTACGAGCTGGTCACCAAGGGCATCATGGACGCCCAGAACCGGCAGTCGATCCGCGTCGCCGTGCCGCTGGTGCAGGGGGAGTCGTACAACTTCAGCTTCCCGCTGCTGCCCGAGGACTATGTCTTCAAGCCCGGCCACCGGATCGGCGTGATCATCGTGGCCAGCTACCCGCAGTACTCCAGCCAGGCGGACACCACCGCCGCGAACCTGCAGGTCGCTCTGAAGAGCAGCAACATCGTCCTGCCTGTGGTCGGCGGTACCGCCGCCGCGCACGCCGCCGGCCTCTGACCGGCTGAGCAGCGGGTGCCGGGCGAGTTGAAGCTGCGGATCCACGAACCGCACGCCGACCAGCACCACACGGTCGT
>NZ_JBEZEH010000377.1:0-2315 GCF_040648775.1 Micromonospora sp. NPDC049089 | reverse complement strand
GGTGGGCGGCACACCGAGGGGGCCGCCGGTGCCCCCCCCTCCCACCTGGCCACCCGGCCCCTCGTCCACTCAGCGGCCCGCCCCCCCCCCACCGCCGGGCGGAGAGCGGGGGCCGTCCGTACGTCTCAGACCTGGACGGTCGGGGGGAGCTGCTCGGGCGGAAGGCCGCCGTCGCCGTCGACCACCTCGTCCGGTTGGCCGTCCTCGTCGATGTCGACCATGGTGATGTCCACCTTGCCGTCACCGTCGGTGTCGAACTGGAACAGGTCCGCCTTGCCGTCGCCGTCGGTGTCGACCACCCACACGTCGGTCTTGCCGTCGTTGTTGGTGTCGGCGCGCAGCAGTTCGACCCGCTCGTCGCCTCGGGTCTCCACGGTCTCCCCGGCGGTGACGCTCTCCGGTGCCTGGCTCATGTCGATGCGGTCCTTCCCTCGGTTGACGGGGCGTCATTACCCGATCCGGCGCTCCCCCACGCATGGACCGGGTCGTCGCGCTGTCTAGGGTCGCACCATGAGCGAGCGGAGCGGGCGGGACACCCGGGCCGGCGTAGCGGGGACCCCGCGCGTCGGCGGGCGGGACAGGGAGGCGTGATGAGCGATCGTTTCGTGGTCGTCGGTGCCGGCACGATGGGGCTTGGCATCGCGTACGTGGCGGCCGGCGCCGGGCACGCCGTCGAGTTGGTCGAGGTGGACCCCGAGCGGGGTACGGCCGCGCTGAACCGGCTCGCCGAGCTGTGGGAGCGGGCTGTGCAGCGCGGGAAGTTGAGCGCCGACGAGGCCGCCACGAACCGGCAGCGGGTGACGCTGCGCCCAACCCTCGCCGATGTCGCTCCCGCCCCCCAGGTGATCGTGGAGGCGGTGCCGGAGCGCCTCGAGCTGAAGCGTGCGGTTCTCCGGGACGCCGCCGCGCTGCGTCCGGCACTGCTGGGCAGCAACACCTCCAGCATCGCCATCGGGGCGCTGGCCGCCGAGCTGGACGCGCCCGAGCGCTTCCTCGGCCTGCACTTCTTCAACCCGGTCTGGGCGATGGCGCTGCTGGAGATCGTGGTCGGCCCGGCCACCGCCGAGGAGACCACCGCCGCGGCCGTCGCACTCGCCGGCCGGCTCGGCAAGGACCCCGTCGTCGTACGCGACATGCCCGGATTCGCCACCTCCCGGCTCGGGGTCACCCTCGGGCTGGAGGCCATCCGGATGGTCGCCGACGAGGTGGCCAGCCCGGCGGACATCGACAAGGCCATGGTGCTCGGCTACCGGCACCCGATCGGGCCGTTGGAGCTCACCGACCTGGTTGGGCTCGACGTGCGGCTGGACATCGCCCGCACCCTTCAGGCCGCGTACGGGGACCGTTTCGCGCCGCCGCCGCTGCTGGTGGAGATGGTGGCCGCCGGGCGGCTGGGCAAGAAGTCCGGGCAGGGGTTCTACCGCTGGGAAGGCGGGGTCAGGCAGTGAGCGGGTTGCGGATCGAGGAGCGTCCGGACCGGCTGGTGGTCACGCTGGACCGGCCGGAGAAGCGCAACGCCATCGACGCCGACCTGATCGCCGAGCTGCACCAGGTCTGCGCCGAGTTGGAGGCCCGCCCGCGCCTGCTGCTGCTCACCGGCGGCGCGTCGGGCATCTTCGCCGGTGGCGCCGACATCGGCCAACTTCGCGAACGGGGTCGCACGGACGCCCTCGCTGCGATCAACTCGGCTGCCTTCGCCCGTATCCGGGCGCTGCCGATGCCGACCGTGGCGGCCGTCGACGGCCCGGCGTTGGGCGGTGGCGCGGAGCTGGCGTACGCCTGCGATCTGCGAGTGTGCACGGCGCGGGCGGTCTTCGGGCAACCGGAGGTGCGGTTGGGCATCCTGGCCGGCGCCGGCGCGACCCACCGGCTGCCGGCGTTGATCGGCGAGGGCCGGGCCAAGGAGCTGCTCTTCACGGGCCGGCGGGTGGACGCCGCTGAGGCGCTGCGGATCGGCCTGGTGAACCGGGTGGTGGACGAGCCCGGCGAGCTGCTGACGGTGGCGCACGCGTTGCTGGACGAGATCGCCCTGGGCTCACCGTTGGCGGTGCGGCTGACCAAGCTGGCGGTGGACGCGCCGGCCGCCGCGCACCCGCACCTCGACCTGGTCAGCCAGGCGGTGCTCTTCGAGGACGACGAGAAGCAGCGCCGGATGACCGAGTTCCTGGAGCGCCGCCGGCCGCGCTGATCCCGCGTACGCAGAAACGGCCGCACCGGCGTGAAGCCGGTGCGGCCGGCGTGGTTTCGGGGGCTGGCAACAGGCGGGTCTGCTACCCCCCGGCGGGCCGGCCGCGGGTGACCAGGGCGGGCTGACC
>NZ_JBEZEH010000376.1:0-2324 GCF_040648775.1 Micromonospora sp. NPDC049089 | reverse complement strand
CCCAGTTGTTAACCGGCCGGGCCGCGCGGCCCGGCCGGTGGGTCAGTCGTCCTCGGCGTCCGGGCCGGCGACCTCGACGCCGTCGCCACGCACCACGTGGATGCAGTCGCCCGGGCACTCCTTCGCGGAGTCGATCACCTCGAGTCGCAGGTGCGCGGGGACGTCGACCCGGCTCCCCGGTGCCATCCGCAGCTCACCGTCGACGCCCTTGACGTAGGCCAGGCCGTCGATGTCGAACTCGAACACCTCCGGCGCGTACTGCACGCAGAGCCCGTCGCCCGTGCAGAGGTCCTGGTCGACCCAGACCTGCAATTCGTCGGTCGCGACCTCGGCCACCTGTGCACCCCCCATGTTCTCCCGTCCCACGCTCCGACGGTACCCGAACGCCGGTAACGGCCCGTCAGGCCACCCTTGGCGATCAAGGTTCGGTGACGAGGGTGTTGCGTGGGACCGAATCGGCCTCATAGCGGCTAGTGTTAGGGCAGAACGTTCAAGCCCCCCGGGGAGGTGGGACGTGGCAGCACGTAGCGACGACGCGGACTCGCGCGCCGCACGGTGGGAGAAGGAAGCCCACGATCTCTCCACGCAGGTCGCGTTCCTGCAAGAGGAACTCGCCCTGGTGCGGCGGAAGTTGACCGAAAGCCCCCGACACGTCCGGCAGCTCGAAGAGCGGCTGGCGGCCACCCAGGCACAGTTGGCGCGGCTGACCGAGAACAACGACCGGCTGGTGAGCACCCTCAAGGAAGCTCGCACGCAGATCGTGACGCTCAAGGAGGAGATCGACCGGCTCGCGCAACCGCCGAGCGGTTACGGAGTCTTCCTGGCCAAGCACGAGGACGGCACGGTGGACGTCTTCACCGGTGGCCGCAAACTACGGGTCGCGGTCTCGCCCTCGCTCGATGTGGGTGACCTGCGGCGCGGCCAGGAGGTCCTGCTCAACGACGCGCTCAACATCGTCGACGCGTTCGGTTACGAGCGGGTTGGCGAAGTGGTGATGCTCAAGGAGATCCTGGAGGGACCGAACGGCGGGCCGGGCGACCGGGCGCTGGTGGTCTCCCACTCCGACGAGGAGCGCATCGTGCACCTCGCCGAGACGCTCATCGGCTCGGCGATCCGGGCCGGCGACTCGCTCATGATCGAGCCCCGTTCGGCGTACGCGTACGAGCGGATCCCGAAGAGCGAGGTCGAGGAGCTGGTCCTGGAGGAGGTGCCCGACGTCGACTACGGCGACATCGGTGGCCTCCAGTCGCAGATCGAGCAGATCCGCGACGCGGTGGAGTTGCCGTTCCTGCACGCGGACCTGTTCCGTGAGCACCAGCTCCGCCCACCGAAGGGCATCCTGCTCTACGGCCCACCGGGCTGTGGCAAGACGCTCATCGCCAAGGCGGTGGCCAACTCGTTGGCCAAGAAGATCGCCGAGCGGCAGGGCAAGGAGAAGCACACCAGCTTCTTCCTCAACATCAAGGGCCCGGAGCTGCTCAACAAGTACGTCGGTGAGACCGAGCGGCACATCCGGCTGATCTTCCAGCGCGCCCGGGAGAAGGCCGGCGAGGGCACGCCGGTGATCGTGTTCTTCGACGAGATGGACTCGATCTTCCGAACCCGTGGCTCCGGTGTCTCCTCGGACGTGGAGAACACCATCGTTCCGCAGCTGCTCAGCGAGATCGACGGCGTGGAGGGGCTGGAGAACGTCATCGTCATCGGCGCCTCCAACCGGGAAGACATGATCGACCCGGCGATCCTGCGCCCCGGTCGCCTCGACGTGAAGATCAAGATCGAGCGACCGGACGCCGAGGCGGCCAAGGACATCTTCTCCAAGTACATCCTCTCCGGGCTGCCCCTGCACCCGGACGACCTGGCCGAACACGGCACCGACCCCCAGGCCACCGTCGCGGCGATGATCGACGCCGTGGTGCTGCGGATGTACTCAGAAACCGAGGAGAACCGATTCCTCGAGGTCACCTACGCCAACGGTGACAAGGAAGTCCTCTACTTCAAGGACTTCAACTCCGGCGCGATGATCCAGAACATCGTCGACCGGAGCAAGAAGATGGCCATCAAGGAGTTCCTCACCTCGGGTCGCAAGGGGCTGCGCCTTCAGCACCTGCTCGACGCCTGCGTCGACGAGTTCCGCGAGAACGAAGACCTCCCCAACACCACCAACCCCGACGACTGGGCGCGCATCTCCGGCAAGAAGGGCGAGCGGATCGTCTACATCCGCACGCTCGTCTCCGGCGGCAAGGGCGCCGAGGCCGGCCGGTCCATCGAGACCGCCAGCAACACCGGCCAGTACCTCTGACCCCAGCAGCGAGGGTGCCCACCAT
>NZ_JBEZEH010000375.1:0-2361 GCF_040648775.1 Micromonospora sp. NPDC049089 | reverse complement strand
GCTCCGGCCCCGTCGGTACGCCCGATCCCCGCTACGGGGTCGGGTACTGGGTCAGATAGATCGGAGCGCCGACCTTCGTCATATCGGCGGCGTCCCCGACGCCGTTGACCACATGGTCGATCGTGCCGGCGCTGAGGTTGACGGTCATGATGTGGTGCAGCCGCACCCCGGGCCGGCTCGGGACCTCGAAGCCGTTCTCGGTGTGGATCGACGGGTTGTTCTGGTTGAACACGTACACCCCGCCGCCGTACAGGGTGTGGTGACGCACCCGGTCACCGACCTTGTACCCGGCCCAGCCCTCGACCGCGCCGTTCATCCAGTCGGCCTGCGTCGGCGGGTCGTACGGCAGCTCGTTCTGGTAGAGGATCGTGGTGCCGTGCTCGCCGTTCCAGACCGTGTTGTAGCGCTGGAAGTGCTCGACGAAGAGGCCCGTCGCTGTCACGTGGTCGCCGTTGATGACGGCCCCGTAGCGGCCGGTGTTGGTACGCCAGCGGTCGGTGTCACCGTTGACGCCCTCGGTGAAGCCCTCGACGCCGTGATCACCACGCCACACCCAGGTGTGGTCGATGAGCACGTTGTCGCTGTTGACCTCCAGCGCGGTGTTCGTCCGCCCGATGTGCGGGCCGCCGACCCGGAAGTACACGTCGGAGAGCGTGGTCGGGTTGTGCGGGCTGCTCGCGTTGCGGCCGTGCTCACGTCCGACCCGCAGCAGGACCGGCGACTCGACGAGGCCGGCGTCGATCGTGACACCGGCGACGATCACCCCGGGAACACCGGCCACGTCCAGCGGGATCGCGCCGTTCACGGCGGTCAGCGTGGCGTGCCCGATCCCCAGCACCACGGTGTTCGGACGCCGAACCTCGATGCTGCGCGCGATGTCGTACGTGCCGGGCGTGAGCAGCAGGTGCTTGCCGCGCGCCAACTGGCTGTTGATGACGCGTACCGAGTCCGACGGCTTGGCGATGAAGAAGTCGCCGATCCCGATGGTACGCCCCGGCGTGATGCCGTCAGCCCAGGAGACGCCCCGGCTGTCGCGCTGCGCGGCGGGCACCCGCACCTGGTAGCGACCCTTGCCGTCGACAAAGAGGTAGGGCTTCTCCCGGCTCAGCGGGGTGGTCTCCAGGGTGGTGTACGGCGGGTCGGGGAACGTGGCGTCGTCCGGCGCGCCCTCGACCCCCGCGAACACCTGGTTCCACACCGCGTTGGACCAGCTGCCGACCTCACTGTTGCGGGTCAGCCACTGTTGCTGTGAACCGTTCGTCGTGGCCGGCAGCCGGGAGTCGGCGATGAACCCGCCGCTGGCGTACTGCGGGCCGGCGGTGCAGTAGTCCATCAGCGACAGACCGCCGCCGCCGATGTTCAGGCGGCGCATCGACACCGCCTGGGAGACCGCCCAGAAGTTCGCCGACGACCGGCAGTCGTCCTGGCCGGCCGCGTTGATGGTGAGCGAGAGGTTGGACAGGGTGCGCCAGAAGTTGACCAGCGCGAGGCAGTTGCCGGTGCCGCCGTCGGCGAGGCAGCGGTTGTAGACCTCCAGCTTGCCGTTGACGGTGACGTCGGTGGGCGAGGCGCCCAGGCCGGACACCTCGGTGTAGTAGCCGACCTTGGCCTGCAACGGCTGCGCGGCCGTGCCGTACGTGCCGGGCTTGAACAGGTAGGCGTGCCGCTCGGTGCCCATCTCGTTGTTGACCTGCCGGGCGTGCGCCGCGTCGAGGGTCTGCTGGATCTCGCCGACCGGCATGGACGGGTCGAAGATCGTCACGTTCGGACCGAAGTCGGGTGCGCCGTGCGTCGGGCGGCCGGCGCTGGCCACCGTGCTGGTCATCGTGGTGGCGGTGGTCAACACCAGGGCGAGCAGGAGGGTACGACCGGATCTCCGGCGTACGCGTCGGGACAGGGTTGTCACGTGGTTCGTCCTCTCCGCTGGCCGGCTTACTTCCGGCGCAGCTGGGGGCGGTGAGAGCGCTCTCTGAGCCCGACGGCCGAAGGTGGTGTCGCACCGAAGGGTTGACATGTTTCTACCCCCTGAGCCGGCCGCGCGCCATGACCACGGACAAGCGAACTTCGGGCATGCGATGCGGGCCGGCTCGTTGTCAGCCCAGGCAGCACCGACGCAAGCATGCCCAGGAGGGCCTCGTGGTGGAGGCTGGTGCTGAGCGGCGCAGTTCCGTTCCCCTGAGACGTGCATCAGGCCGGGGCGCATTCATCACCGCACGGCAGACGGGTCGAAGGCCGGCCGGCCCATTCGAACGGTGACGCAGCGCCGGCCCACCCACCTGCGGTGGGCGGGGCCGGGCCCTTGTTGGAGAGGGGCGTAGGTGGGGGCTGGGCGGGGGTGGGGGAGGGGCGAGTGGGCCGGAG
>NZ_JBEZEH010000374.1:0-2535 GCF_040648775.1 Micromonospora sp. NPDC049089 | reverse complement strand
CCTGGCGGCGCGACGGGCCGGAGGAAGAGGTCATGACGTGCCTTTCCATGGGGGTGGACGCGCCTCGTGAGCGCCTTGCGCACCCTAACCAGCAGCGGGCACCGCCGCACCACAGCCCCGGTCGTTGCAGCGGTTTCCGTAGGCCGACGCAGGGTAGGGCGGTCAGGGACGGCATTCGCGGGAGACCCCCGCTTCCCGCGCGCAGCGAGGAGAGTTTTCAGTGAGCGAGGACCAGCACACCCAGCAGGACCCGACCAGCCAGTACGGAGGGCAGTCCGGTCAGCCCGCGCAGCAGCAGTCAGCGCCCGGCTCGACCGCGGAGATGAACCCGCGGCCGGACCACGGTGAGGAGTCGTACCGGGGCAGCGGCAAGCTCGACGGCAAGCGGGCGCTCATCACCGGTGGTGACTCGGGGATCGGCCGGGCGGTCGCGATCGCCTTCGCCCGGGAGGGTGCGGACGTGCTCATCTCGTACCTCAGTGAGGAGGAGGACGCCGACGCCCGGGAGACCATCCGGCTGGTCGAGGCCGCCGGCCGGCGGGGCGTCGCGGTACGCGGCGACGTCACCGACGAGGCGCACTGCCAGGAACTGGTCGATCGGGCGGTGCGCGACCTGGGTGGTCTCGACATCCTGGTGAACAACGCGGCGTACCAGATGTCGCAGGACAAGGGGATCCTCGGGATCAGCACCGAGCAGTTCGACCGGGTGTTCAAGACCAACCTGTACGCGATGTTCTGGCTCTGCAAGGCGGCCATTCCGCACCTGGCCGAGGGGTCGGCGATCATCAACACGTCGTCGATCCAGGCGTTCGACCCGTCGCCGCAGTTGTTGGACTACGCCACCACCAAGGCGGGGATCGCCAACTTCACCAAGGCGCTCGCCGCCGACCTGGCCGAGCAGGGCATCCGCGTCAACGCGGTCGCACCGGGCCCGGTGTGGACGCCGTTGATCCCGGCCACCATGCCGGAGGAGAAGGTGAAGCAGTTCGGCACCGACACCCCGGAGGGGCGTCCCGGGCAGCCGGCGGAGCTGGCACCCGCGTACGTCTTCTTCGCCTCGCAGGAGTCCAGCTACGTGACCGGCGAGATCCTGGGCGTCACGGGCGGTCGACCGACCAAGTGAACCGCCGTCGGGTGGGCGTCCGCTCGGGATGCCCACCCGACGCTTGTGGCCTGCTCGCGTCGCGTGGCCCGTTGGTGCGGCTCGTTCTTGTGGCCCGCTGGTCAGCGTGGCCAGGCGGCGAAGCGCTGCCGGATCTCGGCGACGTCGACGGCGCCCAGGCCGTACCGGCCGAAACGCTGGTCGGAGAGCCGGTCCAGATAGCGGCCGGCGGCGCGCACGTCGTCCGGGTCAAGCGCGGGGTCGACCTGCCGTGCCAGCACCAACAGTTCGGTCACGTCGTAGTGGTCGAGAGCCGCGGCCACGTCGATGAAGTCGCGAACCTCCCGCCGGTTGACCAACGCCGCGATCTTGTTAGCCACCAGGTCACGAACGTCCATCACCGGGCCGAGGTCCATCACCACCGGACTCTGCTGGCGGTCCAACCGGGCGAGGCTGAGCCGGATCTGCCGTCCGTCGCGGCTCACCACGAAGTCCTTCATGTCCTGCTCGTACCCGTCGAACAGTTCGGCCAGCTCACTGTCCGGGTCGGCGTCACTGACGATGAACCCGGCCCGCTCCAGGGCCACCCGCACCCCGGCGGACGCCGCCGCCGCGGCACCCTCCACGTCCGCGAAGAGGTCCACGTCCTCCGTCGGCCGGGCGACCAGCCCATGCGCCGCCCACGCCACCCCACCACCCAGAACGAACCGGTACGGCCCGGCGGCGGCCAGCGCCACCCGGGCCACCTCCCGGTAGAACTCGTGCAGATGAGGTTCGATCACGCCGCGCGCAGGCCGCGGTGCCGGCTCTCCCACGCCTGGCGTACGCCCCGAGGCAGGTTGAGCAGTCGCCACACCCGACGCAGCGTCCGCCCGTTGATCAGGGCGCGCAGATCCTCGGCTCGAGTGGTCTCGCGAAGCACGTTTTCGTACATCCAGAGCAGCTGGTCCGGGTCGCCGAGGTCGAAGGTGCGCTCGGCGTTCCACATCAGCCGTACCGGCAGTTCCACCACACCTCGGGTGGGGCCGGCAAGCTCGGCGAGGGTCCGTGCCACCACAGCGGGGCGACCCGGGCGGGCCAGAAAGGCCACGCCGGTCGCGGTGGGGGAGACGGCCTGCATGGTGTCAGGGTAACGCCCGCCAGAGCCGGTGTCGCTCAGGACGATCCGACCGCGCTGCTCCACGCGCGCCGACCTGACCCTGCCCGCTGCGAAGTGTGTCCGGTTTGTGCGGCCTTGGCACGGTCGGTGCGTTCCTGATCGACTCGGGCTTCCTGATGTCGGGGTGTCCGGGCGTCCGGGATGCCCCGCCTTCCGTGAACCCGAGTGGATCACCCGGAGAGGGCTGGTCCGATGGCGTGGAGCCCGGTGCCGTGTGGGTTGTTTGTCTGTATCTGGGTGTGGCCGGGTGCACTCGCGGGCCGGAATCATGGCC
>NZ_JBEZEH010000373.1:0-2603 GCF_040648775.1 Micromonospora sp. NPDC049089 | reverse complement strand
ACGGGACCGGCCCGCCCCGCCGCCGCCTGCCTACGCAGGCGGCGGCCCGGCGGCGGGCCGGCCTGTACTCCCTTTCGGTTCGTGCTTGTGAGTCCTGGCGGCCTTGTTCCGCTGGTTGACAGCGCCGATTTCGGCGCCCTCCCTCGACACGTGCCGCGTCGAGGAAGGCTTCCGCATGACCACAGTTATTCCCTCTTTCGCTCATACTGGTCTGGCGCCGGCGCTGCTCACCGCGCTGACCGCGCAGGGCATCACCGAGCCGTTCCCGATCCAGACGGCGACGCTGCCCGACTCGCTCGCCGGCCGGGACGTGCTGGGCCGGGGTCGTACCGGCTCCGGCAAGACCCTCGCCTTCGGGCTCCCGCTGCTGTCCCGCACCGTCGGCTGTAAGGCGCGGCCGGGCCGCCCGCTGGCCCTGGTGCTGGTGCCGACCCGCGAGCTGGCTCAGCAGGTAACCACCGCACTGGCCCCGTACGCCCGCGCCGTCGGGCTGCGTTGCGCCACAGTGGTCGGCGGCCTGTCGTTGCAGCGGCAGGCGGACGCCCTGCGCGCCGGCGCCGAGGTTGTCGTCGCCACCCCCGGTCGGCTGCACGACCTGATCAACCGTGGCGACGCCCGGCTCGACCAGGTCGAGATCACCGTGCTCGACGAGGCCGACCAGATGGCCGACATGGGTTTCCTGCCGCAGGTCACCAAGCTGCTGGAGCAGGTCGCGCCGCAGGGGCAGCGGATGCTCTTCTCCGCGACCCTGGACGGTGGTGTGGACCGGCTGGTCCGCCGCTTCCTGAGCAACCCGGTCACCCACTCGGTCGACCCGGGCACCGCGACGGTCACCGCGATGACCCACCACGTGCTGCACGTCGACGCTGCGGACAAGCCCGACGCGTTGACCCGGATCGCCGCCCGTGAGGGCCGCACCATCCTGTTCATGGGCACCAAGCACCGCGCCGACCGGCTGGCCCGCCAGCTGCTCTCCAAGGGCGTACGTGCGGCCGCGCTGCACGGCGGCAAGTCCCAGCCGCAGCGCACCCGGATCCTGGAGCAGTTCCGCAACGGTCAGGTGACCGCACTGGTCGCCACCGACGTGGCGGCCCGTGGCATCCACGTGGACGGCCTGGACATGGTGGTCAACGTGGACCCGCCGACCGAGGCGAAGGACTACCTGCACCGCGGAGGCCGTACCGCCCGGGCCGGCGAGTCGGGTTCCGTGGTCACCCTGGTCCTGCCGGAGCAGCGCCGGGACGTGTCCCGCCTGATGGCCACCGCCGGTATCCGGCCCGAGTCGGTCCAGGTGCGCGCGGGTGACGGAGCGCTGGCCCGGGTGACCGGTGCCCGCGAGCCGTCCGGTGTGCCGGTGACCATCGTCGCTCCGCCGGCACCCGCCTCGCGGCCCCGTACCTCCGGCGGCTCGGCCACCGACGGTGGCGCCCGTCCGGCGCACCGCGCGTCGGGCCGGTCCCGTCGGCCGCGTCGCCCCCGTACCGTCTGATCTTCTGCGCGTCGACCGACCCGTCCCGCTTCGGCGGGGCGGGTCGGTTTTGTCTGTGCGGTGACCCGGCCGGTCGGGTGTCAGCGCGGCCCGACCGGTCAGCCGGCCGCGCCGGGTGGCCCCTCGGCTGAGTCGGTAATCAGCCTTTCCCGGGTCGGCTGGCCGACTGCGCCCCGGTCGGTCGTGGTCAAGGCTGACCGACGGGGGGAAGTCGGGCGGGGGGCCCGGCTCGGGAGGGGTGACCATGGCGGGCGAAGCCGGCTCGGGTGCGCTGCGTGAACTGATCCTGGTGGTCGCGGTCGCGCTCGCCGGATTGTTGCTCGCCATGGTTGCGGCCTTCGCGCCCTGGCATGCCACCCCGGCGGGTAACGCTCCCGCCGGTCTGGTGGAGCTGCGCAGTCCTGGCGACCCGGGCCTCGGCCCGGCGACCGCACACGTGGGCTGAGCAGCAACCGGCCTACCGGCGCCGGCGGAGGGGCAGGCCCGGTCAGGATCGGTACGAGATGTGGTCGGGTCGGCGGGGCACCGACCCGACCACATCGCCCCCACACCCCACACCCCACACCCCACACCCACCGCGCCGATCTTGCAGTTTCTGTTGCCGGTATGGGCCGTTGCGCCCCCTACGCCACGACAGAAAGTGCAAGATCGCGAGGCGGGGTGGGTCAGGCGGGGGGTGTGGGGATGGGGCTGACGGGGGCGTGGGTGAGCAGGTCGGCCAGGGTGGTGCTGTCGACCACAGTGGCGATCGCCCCGTGCACCGCCAGCCAGACGTCGGTGAGCCCGGCGGCCACTCCGTGATAGCCGGCCCGCTCGGCCGGCAGACCGCGCACCGTGGTGAGCGACCCGCCGACCGCGCGCAGCACGTCTCCGACGGTGATCTCGTCGGCCGGGCGGGTCAGCGCGTACCCGCCGTCGGCGCCGCGATGGCTGTGCAGCAGACCGGCCCGGCGCAGATCGAGCAGGATGCCCTGCAGGAAGCTGAGCGGGATGTCCTGCGCCTCGGCCAGGCTGGCCGCCTTCGCCAACTCGCCGACCCGGTCGCGGGGGGGGGGGGCCCCCCGCCGGGGGGGCGGGGGGGGGGCCGGGGGCCGCGCCGGGCCCCCCCCCCCCC
>NZ_JBEZEH010000372.1:0-2680 GCF_040648775.1 Micromonospora sp. NPDC049089 | reverse complement strand
GCCGACGCGTCGGCGACGTACACCGCGTCCAGCTGACGCCGGCCGGCCGGCAGCGCCGGGGTCGCCCGCTTCACCAGCAGATCGTCGTACGAGCGACCGCCGGCCGAAACGGTCAGGGCCGGCTGCTCCAGCCGCCACCGGGCACCGAACTCGAACTCGCCGTCGGTCACCGGACGGCTCGTCGGCAACGCCCACATGCTGTCGTACGAGTCGTCGGGCAGCACCTGGCTCTCGGTGAGACCGTTCTTCGTGGAGCGGTGGATGTCCATCCGCAGCGCGCTGGCGGCGGCCTCCTGCGGCACCCGGGCCTGCACCTGTCGGGCGGCCCGCGCGTCCAGGGTGACGGTGCGGTCGCGGTCCAGGTTCACGTCGGTGAAGCTGAGCATCGCCATGCCCTTGGAGTGCGGCCCGTGCACACCCCGCACGTCCGCGGAGATCCAACCGTTCCACGAGCCCACCGGCAGCCGCAGCGTGGCGGTGCCGCTCTCGGGCAGGTCCACGGCGGTGAAGAGAGTGTCGGCGGTGAGGATGACCTTGCCGACGAGCGGCTTGCCGTCGCGGTCCTTGGCAACCAGCGTCAGGTTCTGCCGCTGACCCTCCTTGCCGGCGCCGATCAGGGTGCGCCCACGCACCGCACCGGTCCCGTCGGTGGCGACGATCATGCCGCTGACCTGCTTCTCCACCGGCAGCTTGTCGTACGCGGCGGTCACCGTCACGGTGGCGGTGCGGCCCGCGGGCACTGTCACCCGGTCGGCGGAGAGCGCGAACAGCCCGGCCGGCGCGGTGGCCGCGTCGAGGGCCAGCCTCAGGTCGACCGACGCGCTGCCGAGGTTGGTGTAGGTGACCGTACGGTCGACGGTCGCGCCCGCCTGCTGCGGCCACGCCTGGAAACCGGAGTAGGCGCTCGGGGTGGCGAAGACGGTGGCGTGCGCGGCGGCGACCGCGTCGACCCGGCCGGCACCCGCCTGGTACGGGGTGTACTCAGGGGTGGCCTTCACCGTGCTGACCAGCGCTTCCTTGATCCGCTGACCGGTCCAGTCCGGGTGCGCGGCGGCGACCAGCGCGGCCGTGCCGGCCACGTGCGGGGTGGCCATCGACGTGCCGCTCATCAGGGTGTAGTCGCCGGAGCCGCCCCGCACGAGGTGCGAGCGGGCCGCCAGGATGTCCACGCCGGGGGCGGTGATCTCGGGCTTGAGCCCGCCGTCGCCGGCGCGTGGCCCCTGGCTGGAGAAGTCGGCGAGGTGATCGGTGTTGTCCACGGCGCCCACTGTGAGCGCGGAGTTGGCGGCACCCGGGCTGCCGATGCTGGCCGGGCCGCTGTTGCCGGCGGCGATCACGAAGAGGGCGCCGGTCTCGGCACTGAGTCGGTCGACCGCCTGGCTCATCGGGTCGCTGCCGTCGGTGGCCTCACCGCCCAGGCTCATGCTGACCACCCGGGCCTTCTGCTCACGGGCCGCCCACTCCATGCCGGCGATGATCCACGAGTCCTGTCCGCTGCCCTCGCTGTTGAGCACCTTGCCGATGTGCAGCCGGGCACCCGGGGCGACGCCCCGCTCGGCGCCACCGGATGCGGCGCCGGTGCCGGCGATCGTCGAGGCGACGTGCGTGCCGTGGCCCTTGTAGTCGAGGATGTCGGGTTCGCTCGGCACGAAGCTGCTGGACTCGGCGATCTGACCGACGAGATCCGGGTGTTCGGCGTCCGCACCCGAGTCGAGCACCGCGACGTCGACACCGGTCGCGGTGTTGCCCTCGGCCCACAGTTTGGGCGCGCCGATCTGCGCGGTGGACTCGGCCAGGTCCGCGTGCACCCGACCGTCCAGCCAGACCTTCGCGATGCCGTTCGCCAGGGTCGGGGCGTCACCCGTACGCCGGGTCGAAGCGGCGGTCAGCGCGGTCCAGAACCGGTCGGCGGTGGCGCGCTGGCGGGTCAGCGCCGCACCCTGCACGCTGTCCAACTGTCGGACCAGCGTGGCGCCGTCGACTGAGGGGCGGGTGCGGGTGCGGGCCGCCGCGTCGGTCATCGTCACGATCAACGGAAGCGCGTCGGTGTGCGCGTCGTCGTAACCGTCGGCGATGAGGTCGGTGACGTTGAACAGTTGCCGGTCCAGCACGCCGCTCGTCACATAGGACAGCGCGGCGTCCGGGTAGACGTAGGTGTCGCCGTCGCGCACGGTGCGGTGGAAACTCGGGGTGCTGCCGTCCGGCCGACGCACCGTCGACACCGTGCTGCCGTCCGCCGCGGTGGTGACGGTGACCGTGTCACCGGTGATCAGGGTGACGGTGGACGCGCGTCCGGCGGCGGCCGGGGGTATGCCCGCCGGGCGGTCGGGGTTGTTCGGCGGGGCGGCGGACGCTCCCGCGCCGGGTGGGGTGAACCCGGCCGCCAGGGTGAGGGCGGCGCCGAGGGCGATCAGCCCGGATCGGCGGCGCCGGTGAGACAGAGCCACGATGACCTCTTTGTGTCGAGAAGTGGTACGCACCACAGCATCGACGCAGATCCCACCCCAACCACGCCCCACCCCCCGACGCACCTACGCCATGGCACAACCCCGCCACCCCTGGCGCCGCCCTCCCCGCCCCGCACGCGCCCCGACCCCACCCTGCCGCGCCGATCTTGCACTTTCTGTCGCGACCAAAGTAGACAATACTGACGCAACCACAACCGAAAGTGCAATAACGA
>NZ_JBEZEH010000371.1:0-2827 GCF_040648775.1 Micromonospora sp. NPDC049089 | reverse complement strand
ACAACCTGGAGTTGCGGGTGCCCGAGTGCGTCGACGCCGAGGGGCACTACAGCGTGGCCGCCTCCCGGGTGGGCTGCGCCACGGCGTAGCGGGGAAACGCCAGGGCTGCCACCCGGTCGGCTGTCCAGGGGGTACGCAGGTGCGCGGCGGCCGGCATCTCCGCGAAGTACCGATCGACGTACGCGGCGGTCAGGTCGGCCTGCTCGGGCTGCCAGAACCCCTCGGCGATCGCCTCCAGCAGCCGACCGGACAGCGCGGTGTCCCGCACGATGATCTCCCAGGTCGCCTGCTTCACCACCGGGTCGGGCAGCGCCGCCCGGCAGTGGGCGGCCCGTTCCGCGCCCGTGGAGCTGTTGTCGGCGGCGGCCTCGATGGCGATCTCCGCCTCGCCGGCGGCGCCCAGCACCACCAGGCGGCGCAGCACCGCCCAGCGCAGCTCCGCGTCGACCTTCAGACCGGCTGGCACATCCCGGCCGGCGAGCCAACCGACGAGCAGATCCGCGTCGGTGGTCGCGGCGATCCAACCCCGTGCGGCGGCGAGCTGCAACGACTGCCCGGCCGGTGCGCCGTCGAGCAGCCGCTGGCACGTCCCCGCGACCCTGGCCAGCGCCGCGGAGCGGGTCAGCGGGTCGAGGTAGCGGTCGACCAGGAACCGGCTCAGCGTCAGGACGTCCTCCGCGATGATCACCTCGGTCTCGGCGGGCAGCGCGGCGGCCATCAGGTCGACCAGGCCGGTGACCGGCCGCTCGCCGTCGATCGTCGCGTCCAGTGCCTCGCGCCAGAGCACCGCCCGGGCCAGCGGGTCGGTCAGAGCGGGCAGCACCTGCGGGACGACGGCCGCCGACGCCGGGTCGAGGCGCACTTTCGCGAAGGTGAGGTCACCGTCGTTGAGCAGGAACAACCGGGCCGCCGGCTCGCCGGTCAACGCACCGAGAACGGTACGGCCCCCGTCGGCGTTCGGGTCGATGTCCACCTCGTCGCGCCGCGCGCTGCCGTCCAACGAGTAGCGGCCCACGCCGATCCGGTGTGGGCGCAGCACCGGGTACGACTCGGGCGCGGTCTGCACCACTGCCACCTCGCTGTAGAGACCGTCCGCGTCCACGGCGACCTCGGCACGCAGCGTGTTGACCTGCGGGCGGCGCAACCACAGCTCGGCCCAGTCGGACAGGTCCCTCCCGCTGCTGGCGGAGAGGCTGGCCAGCAGGTCGGCGAGGGTGGCGTTGCCGAAGCGGTGTGCGGCGAAGTGCGCGTTCAGGCCGGCGAGGAAAGCCTCGTCGCCGAGCCACGCGACCAGCTGCCGCAGCACGCTGGCGCCCTTGGCGTACGAGATGCCGTCGAAGTTGAGCAGGCCCGCCTCGGCATCGACGACCTCCGGCGGGGCGATCGGGTGGGTGGAGGGCCGCTGGTCGGCGGCGTAGCCCCAGGCCTTGCGCCGCATCGCGAAGGTCGTCCAGGCCTGGTCGAAGCGGGTCGCCTCGGCGGTGACCCGAGTGCCGAGGTATTCGGCGAAGGACTCGTTCAGCCACAGGTCGTCCCACCAGCGCATGGTGACCAGGTCACCGAACCACATGTGCGCCATCTCGTGGGCGATGGTGGTGGCCCGCTGCTCGCGCTCGGTGTCGGTGACCGCCGAACGGAACACGTAGTCGTCGCGGAAGGTGACGATGCCGGGATTCTCCATCGCCCCGGCGTTGAACTCGGGCACGAACGCCTGGTCGTACTTGCCGAACGGGTAGCGCTCGGTGAAGAGCTGGTGGAACCGGTCCAGGCACTGCCGGGTGACGTCGAAGATCTCGTCGGCGTCGGCATCCAGGTGCTCGGCGAGCGACCGACGGCAGTAGATGCCCAGCGGCACGCCGTCGTGCTCGGCCCGCCGGACGTGGTACGGCCCGGCGATCAGCGAGAAGAAGTACGTGGCCAGGGGCTCGCTCGGGGCGAACTCCCAATGCCCGGGGGCCGGGTTGGCGGCCAGCTCGGCGTTGCCCGCGACGATCCACTGCGACGGCGCGGTGACCGAGAGGGTGATCGGCGCCTTGAGGTCGGGCTGGTCGAAGGCGGCGAAGATGCGCTGCGCGTTGTCGAGGAACGACATGGCATAGAGGTACGTCTCGCCGTCGGCCGGGTCGACGAAGCGGTGCATCCCCTCGCCCGTCTTCGAGTACGCCATGTCGGCCTCGACGACGAGCGTGTTCTTCTCGGCCAGCCCGTCGAGCGGCAACCGGTTGTCGGTGTGCAGGCCGGGGTCCAGGTCACGGTCGTTGAGGCGTACACCGTGCAGTTTGACGGGCCTGACCTCGACGAAGGTCGCGGCGCCGGCGGTGGCCCGGAACCGGATCTCGACGCGGGAGCGGAACAGGTCGCCGCCAGCGGTCAGGTCGAGGTCCACCTGATAGGACTCGACAGTAATCGCCGCGCCACGCGCGGTCGCCTCTACACGGGTCAGGCTCGGCATCCGCTTATCCTGCCCGATGGGGATCGGCACCCGGTCACCACACGACCCTCGGCACTGGAGGAAAGAACAATGGCGCAGCACCCCAAGGGCGACTTCGACCTCTCTCGGGCGGTCTGGCAGCGGGCCGAGGGGGACACCTCCGACAGCGCCGTTGAGGTCGCCTTCGTCGACGATCTGATCGGGATGCGCAACTCGGCCGAGCCGAACGGGCCGGTGCTGGTCTTCACCCAGGCCGAGTGGGACGCCTTCGTGGCCGGCGCGCAGGACGGCGAGTTCGACCTGGACTGACCGCGCCCGCCGACCAGTCGGTGGTGGATCGCCGTGGCGGTGGCCAAGGTGGGGACACCCGGCCGGGCACCCAGGGTGGTGTGGCCG
>NZ_JBEZEH010000370.1:0-2897 GCF_040648775.1 Micromonospora sp. NPDC049089 | reverse complement strand
GATCTTGGTGGTGGGGGGGGCCAGCGGTCGGTGCCCGCCTTTTGTGGGCCCCACCACAACTCCATGATCGACGCCGGCCCAGGCCCGCCGTCAGGGGGTTCGTTCGGCGATCAGCTCTTCGTCGTCGACCGCGCCTGTCGGGTGGAAGCCCAGGGACTCGTAGAGGGCGGCAGCCTGGGTGTTGTCGGGGTGGTACGAGAGGCGGACCGGGGGTTTGCCCTCTCGGGCCGCCAGCCAGGGAGCGAGGGTCTGCACGGTGGCCCTGCCGACGCCCCGGCCCTGCTCGGCGGCGTCGATCAGCATGCCGCCGATCCAGTGTGAGCCGTCGTCGTCCACGCCCCACATGACGTGACCGACGACGGTCTCGTCGGCGTACACCGCGAGCGAGTTCCACACCTCGGAGCGGGTGCTCAGCAGCAGATAGCGCGCGCCCAGCGCGGCCACGAAGCGGCGCTGGTCGTCGCGCGGGGCGACGTCGGCCACCGCACGCCAGTTGTCGTCGTCCACCGGCCGCAGCGTCACTCGCCGCCCGCGCCGGTCCAGGTGTCCACCATCAATCATCGGCGGATGCTACCCGGTCCGCGTGCAGAGATCTTGGACAGTTTCCGTCAGCGCGTGACGGTAACTGTCCAAGATCTGCGCCAGTAACGAGGGAGCGGGAAGGTCTGAGCTCAGTCGAGCAGGGCGTCCAGGCCGACGGTGAGGCCGGGGCGGTTGCGCACCGCGCGGACGGCCAGCAGCACACCCGGCATGAACGACACCCGGTCGTACGAGTCGTGCCGGATGGTCAGTGTCTCGCCGGTACCGCCGAACAGCACCTCCTGGTGGGCCACCAGGCCGGTGGCGCGCACCGCGTGGACGCGTACCCCGTCGATGTCGGCGCCGCGCGCACCCGGCACCTCGTCCTTCGTGGCGTCCGGCACCGGGCCGAGGCCGGCCTCGGCGCGGGCACGGGCGATCTGCCGGGCGGTGTGGGTGGCGGTGCCACTCGGGGCGTCCAGCTTGCGCGGGTGATGCTGCTCGATGATCTCGACGGACTCGAAGTGTCGGGCTGCCCGCGCGGCGAACTGCATCATCAGCACCGCGCCGATACCGAAGTTCGGGGCGATGACCACGCCCACCTCGGGCCTGTCGGCCAGCCAGCCGCGCACCTGCTCCAGCCGCTGCTCGGTGAAGCCGGTCGTGCCGACCACCGCGCTGATGCCCTGCTCGATGCACCACTGGAGGTTGTCCATGACGACGTCCGGCGTGGTGAAGTCGACGACCACCTCGGCGGTGGAGACGGCGGAGCGGTCGTCACCCTGGTCGATCGACGCCACCAGGGCGAGGTCGTCGGCGGCGTCGACCGCCTTGCAGACCTCGATGCCCATCCGGCCACGGGCACCGAACACGCCGACCCGCACCAGCCCGGCGGGGGTCTTCTCCTGCTCGTCAGTCACGGGGCACAACCTATCCCAATCGGGACGGGCCCTTCCGGCCGGATCCGGGGCATCCACCCGCCGGGATGCCACGCCCGAAAGGGCCTCACCGCGCTGCGGCAGAAGGACTCGGGCCGCGCTGGGGACGGAAGGATTCAGCCCGCGCGACGGCGGAAGGACTCAGACCGCGAAGTCGCCCGCACCGAAGGGGCCTACTACGGCCAACGACATCGGCCGGCTGAGCAGCTCGGCGGCGAGCACGTTCACGTCCTCCACGGTGACCTCGTCGACCCGGCGGAGCAGCTCGTCGACAGGCATCAGGTCGCCGTAGAGCAGCTCACCCTTGGCCAGGCGGCTCATCCGGGAACCGGTGTCCTCCAGGCCGAGCACGAACGAGCCCTTGCTCATCCCCTTGCCCCGGGCCACCTCGGCCTCGGTCAAGCCGTCGGCGGCCACCCGGGCCAACTCGGCGCGGGTCAGGGCCAGCACCTCGTCCACCTTGCCCGGCGCGCAGCCGGCGTAGACGGCGAACAGGCCGGTGTCGGCGTACTGGCTGGCGTAGGAGTACACCGAGTACGCGAGGCCACGCTGCTCGCGGATCTCCTGGAACAGGCGGCTGGACATGCCACCGCCGAGCACGTTGTTGAGCACCCCGAGAGCGAACCGCCGATCGTCGAGCCGGTCGATGCCGGGGCAGCCGAGGATGACGTGTGCCTGCTCGGTCTCCTTCGGCTCCACCACCGTGGTCGCCGGCTTGGTGCGTACCGCCGGGGTCGCCGCGCGGTGCGGCGCCGGGCTGGCCGGGTCGCTGTCCAGCGGGGTTCCGCGCACGGCCTGACGGACCATCTTGACCACAGCGGCGTGGTCGAGGTTGCCGGCGGCGGCGATGACGATCTGCGGCGCGGTGTAGCGACCCCGGTAGAAGGTCTGGATCTGCCGCCTGGTCATCGGGGTGACGGTCTCCGCGGTGCCGGAGATCAGCCGGCCCAGCGGGTGATCGCCGTAGACGGCCTGGACGAAGAGGTCGTGCACCTCGTCACCCGGCTCGTCGTCGTGCATGGCGATCTCCTCCAGGATCACGCCACGCTCGGTCTCGACGTCGGCCGGCTCCAACAGCGAGTCCGCGACCAGGTCGCACATCACGTCGATCGCCAGCGGCAGGTCCTCGTCCAGCACGCGGGCGTAGTAGCAGGTGTATTCCTTCGTGGTGAAGGCGTTGGTCTCGCCACCCACCGCCTCGATCTGCGAGGAGATCTCCAGTGCGGTGCGCTTGTGGGTGCCCTTGAAGAGCAGGTGCTCGAGGAAGTGCGCGGCACCGGCCTGCGGGCCGGTCTCGTCACGCGAGCCGACCGCCACCCAGATGCCGAACGAGACGCTGCGCATCGCCGGAATCGCCTCGGTGAGGACGCGCAGGCCGCTGGGCAGCACGGTACGACGTACCGTGCCGCCCAGCGGGTCGTCGCTGAGCGTCCGGGTCAC
>NZ_JBEZEH010000369.1:0-2903 GCF_040648775.1 Micromonospora sp. NPDC049089 | reverse complement strand
CCACCGATTCCGGTGGGCCCGCGCGGCCGGGACCGGCTGGTTGTACGTCCTGCCCGCCCTGGTGATGTACGCGGTGTTCGTCCTGCGCCCGCTCGTCCTGACGCTCCAGTACTCGCTCTACGACTGGAACGGCATCGGGGTGGCCCGCTGGGTGGGCCTGGACAACTACCTCACCGTGTTCACCGACAGCGACCTGCTGAAAATCATCGGCAACGCGATCGTCCTGATCGTCTTCTTCAGCTTCATTCCCGTCGCGCTGGGGCTGTTGGTGGCGAGCATGGTCCGCCGGATCACCACCGGCGTGTTCGGCACCGTCGTCCGGACCATCCTGTTCCTGCCGCAGGTCATCCCCCTGGTGGCGGCGGGCATCGCGTGGAGCTGGCTGCTCTCGTCGAACGGTCTGGTCAACCAGGCGCTGCGCGCGGTCGGACTGGGTGGCGTCGCCCGCGCCTGGCTCGGCGACTTCGACACGGCGCTGCCAGCCGTCGGCGTCATCGGGGCCTGGGTCCTGCTCGGCCTCTGCACGATCCTGCTGGTCACCGGCATGAGCAAGATCGACCCGGCGCTGTACGAGGCCGCCCGCATCGACGGTGCCGGTCCGGTCCGTGAGTTCCTCGCCGTGACCCTGCCCAGCCTGCGTCAGGAGATCGGCGTCTGCCTCACCGTGACGATCATCGCGGCGCTGGCGAGCTTCGACATCGTCTACATCTCCACCAGTGGCGGCCCCGGCCTCCAGACCACGGTGCCGGGCCTGGAGATCTACCGGCTGGCCTTCTCGCAGCGGCAGGTGGGGCTCGCCTCGGCGCTCGCTGTCGTACTCATGCTGCTCGTGCTGGTGTGTGTGCTGCCGATCCAGCGCCTGAGCCGAGGGGACAAGCAGTGAACTTGAGCCGTCGCGAACAGTTGACCGGCCGGGTCTTCCTGATCGCCCTGATCGTCGTCACCCTGCTGCCGTTCGTGAGCATGCTCTCGGCGGCGTTGCAGCCCCGGGGCACCGTGCCCAGCGGGCTCGAGTGGCCGTCCGACCCGCAGTGGGGCAACTTCGCCGACGCGTTCACCGCCGCGAACATGGGCGCCCTGCTCCGCTCCAGCCTGCTCATCGTGGCCGGTGTCGTACCGGTGTCGGTGCTCATCGCGACCATGGCCGGCTTCGGGCTCGGTCAGCTGCGAGTCCCCGGTGGCCGGCTCGTCTTCGGTCTCTTCCTGCTGGGTCTGACCCTGCCGTTCGAGGCCGTGGTCACGCCGCTCTACTACCAGATGCAGGACCTCGGCCTGCTCAACACCCGCTGGGCCATCATCCTGCCGCTGATCGGGCTCTACATGCCGTTCGCGGTGTTCTGGATGCGGGCACACTTCACCAACGTGCCGGTCGAGTTGTCCGAGGCGGCCCGGGTGGACGGCAGCAGCACGTGGCAGTTGTTCTGGCGGGTCCAGGTGCCCCTCGCCCGGCCGGCGATCGCCTCGCTGACCATCCTGATGTTCCTCTGGACGTGGAACCAGTTCCTGCTTGCCATCGTCCTCGTGGACGACGCGACCAAACGCACGATGGCCGGGGCGCTCGGAGCGTTCCAGGGCCAGTGGGGCACCGACCTGGTGCTGCTGTGCGCCGGGTCGCTGCTGATCCTCACCCCGACCCTCATCGTGTTCCTGATCTTCCAGCGACAGTTCATCAAGGCCCTGATCCAAGGGTCAGTGAAGGGGTAGGCAGTGGTCACAGAGCCGCAGATCCACGGCGACGTCGACGATCGCTTCAGGCGCGTCGCCGACGTCTTCCGCGACAACTTCACCTCCCGGGGAGAGGTCGGCGCCGCGGTCACCGTCTACGTGCGGGGCCGCAAGGTCGTCGACCTGTACGGCGGGGTGGCCGACACCCGTACCGGGCGGCCCTGGGACGCGCACACGCCGGTCGTCGTCTTCTCCTGCACCAAGGGGATCCTGGCGATCTGCGCCTACCTGCTGGCCCAGCAGGGCCAGCTCGACCTCGACGCTCCCGTGACGCGCTACTGGCCGGAGTTCGGACAGCACGGCAAGGCGGACATCCCGGTGCGCTGGCTGCTCACGCACCAGGCAGGTCTGCCCGCGGTGGACCGACCGCTGACCCTCGACGAGGTGCTGGCGTGGGACCCGGTCATCAAGGCGATCGAGGCGCAGGCCCCGCTGTGGGAGCCGGGCACGGCGCACGGGTACCACTCGATGACCTACGGCTGGTTGGTCGGAGAGGTGATCCACCGCATCACCGGCCAACTACCCGGCGCGTTCTTCGCCGACACCGTCGCGGGCCCGCTCGGCCTGCGTACCTGGCTGGGGCTCCCGGCCGCCGAGAGCGACACCGTCGCCTGGGGCGTGGCACCGCCTCCGGACCCTGACCCGTTCGTGGACCCGGTCGCCGAACGGGGCATCACCATGGGCGGTGCTTTCGCCTTCCCCGCCGACGCCGACGGCCTGGTCAGCTTCAACGACGACGCCATCCGGGCCGCCGGTGTTCCCGGCGCGGGCGCGGTGAGCACCGCCGAGGGCCTCGCGCGCCTCTACGCCGCCTGTGTGTCGGAACTCCAGGGTGGGCCGCTGCTCACGGCAGCGTCGGTGGACGACGCGGTGGTGGTTCGCTCGCGTGGTCAGCAGCGGCACGGCCCGCCGGACACCGGGCAGCGCTGGGGCACCGGCTTCCTGCTGCACTCGCCACCGGCCCGGCCCTTGCTGGGTGAGCGCAGCTTCGGCCACGACGGCGCGGGCGGCAACCTGGCCTTCGCCGACGCCGAGCATCAGGTGGGCTTCGGCTATGTGGTCAACCAGATGCGCGGGATGGGCGACGAGCGCGCCAATCTGCTCACCGCCGCCCTCCGAACCTGCCTCCAGGACTGACCCCCCGGGTTCCGCCCCTGGGGGTGCCTCGGTCGATCATG
>NZ_JBEZEH010000368.1:0-2909 GCF_040648775.1 Micromonospora sp. NPDC049089 | reverse complement strand
GGGGCGGGGGGCGCGGGGCGGGGGGCGGGGGGCGCGGGGCGCGGGGCGCGGGGCGCGGGGCGCGGGGCGCGGGGCGCGGGGCGCGGGGCGGAATATCGGTGGCGGGGGCGCGGGTCCGACGCGGAGGATGCGCGTGTGACTGAGGCGTACCCGAAGCAGGTTCCTGTCCGTGCGGCCACTGCCGCGCGTCGACAGCGCAGCCTGCCCCGGCCCGCCTGGATCCCGCGCCCGCCGTCGTGAGCGGCGCGTTCCTCGCCGGTCTCGTGGCCGGCTACGGCGTCGCCATTCCCGTCGGCGCGATCGCGATTCTGATCCTGGGGCTCAGCGCCCGTACGTCGTTTCGGGTGGGTGCGGCCGCGGCGCTCGCGGTGGCGACGGCCGACGGGCTCTACGCGGTGGTGGCCGTGCTCGGCGGCGCGGGCCTGGCCGGGATCATCGCGCCGGTCGCCGGGCCCCTGCGGGTGGTCGCCGCCGTGGTACTGCTGGGTCTCGCCGGGCACGGCCTGTGGCGGACGTGGTCCGCGCACCGCTCGCACCGACCGCCGACGGCACGCGACGGTGGGGGCATGAGCACTCCGGGGCGGGCCTACGCGGCGCTGCTCGGGTTGACCCTGCTGAACCCGATGACGGTTCTCTACTTCACCGCCCTGGTGCTCGGCCGCCGGGACACTGCCGACTCGGGCATGGTCCCGATGGCCCTCTTCGTGGCCGGGGTGTTCCTGGCGTCGGCGAGCTGGCAACTGGTCATCGCCGGCGGTGGCACCGTGGTCGGCAGGGCGCTGACCGGGCCGCGTGGCCGGCTGGTCACCGGCCTGGTCTCCAGCGCGCTCATCGCCGCGTTGGCGGTGGCCGCGCTACTGCCAGGTTGAACGGCCACGGCGACCATCCGACCCGGCAGGAGGTCGCTGGGTCCAGGCCGAGCCGGACCAGGTTCACGGGCGGCTCAGCCACCCGGACGGCACCCGACCGCGCCTGGTCCGCGGTGTCGCCGGGCGTGTCCCTGGCCGGGCACACGGGCCGCCCGGGGGCCCGGACGGGTTCGCTGTGCCGTACGGTCGGGCGATGACCAGTCGACCCGCAGCCGGCGGAGGCCGGTGGGTCGAGGTCGACCCGGCCCGCGTCGGCCGCTGGGTCGAGGGCTTCGCCGACCGGCACGGCCCGCCCAGCACCAGCGCGAGGGAGTACGGCCTACTGCTCGCCGCCCCGGACGGGGCGACCGCCGAGCTGCACGCCCCGCCGGGTGCGCCGGCCCGCGCGGATGTGGCCGGGTTCGTGGCCTCCGCTGTCATGCCCCGCCGGATCGGCCTGCTGCTGGCGCGCAAGGGCGCGGTGGCGCTCGGGGTGGCCGAGGGCGGCGACCTCGTCGTCTCCAAGGTGGACACCCGCTACGTGCAGGGGCGCACCGCTGCGGGGGGATGGTCGCAGCACCGGTTCGCCCGCCGGCGTGACAACCAGGCGAAGGCTGCGCTGGGCGACGCGGCGGATCTGGCCGTACGGCTGCTGTTGCCGGAGGTGGCGACGCTCGCCGCGTTGGTCTGCGGCGGTGACCGGCGGGCGGTGGACGGGGTGCTGACCGACCGACGGTTGGCCCCGCTCGTGCCGTTGCGGGCGGAGCGGCTGCTCGACGTGCCGGAGCCCCGGCACGCGGTGCTGGTCGCGGCAGTGGGTGCGGCCCGGGCGGTACGCATCCTGGTGCGCGACCCCGACTGACCTCGGCCCGCACCGGCGGCCTCAGAGGCCCGCACGGGCGGCGTCGCAGGCCTGCACGGGGCGGCGTCGGAGGCCCGCACCGGCGGCGTCGGAGGGGAGACGGTCGCCACCCAAAATGGGGTTCGCGGCGTGCTGCTCGGCCGGCGGCCGGAGGATGGGCGCGTGGAGTTTCTGGTTGACATGGTGACGACGGTGCCCGACGGCACGTCGGAGGACGGCGTCGCCGACATGCGTGCGCGAGAGGCCGCGCGTTCGGCCGAGCTGATCGCCCAGGGCAGTCTCCTGCGGCTGTGGCGGCCGCCGCTGGCACCGGGGGAGTGGCGTACGTGGGGGCTGTTCCAGGCCGACGACGCCGATGAGCTGGAAGCCGTACTCGCGTCGATGCCGCTGCGCGCCTGGCGGCGCGAGACCGTGACGCCGTTGACACCGCACCCGAACGACCCGGGTCAGCCGCCTCGCTGAGCTGGCGAGGGCACGCCGCCTCGACAGGCACGCCACGGGACACGTCCGTCAGCAGGGAGATCATCATGTCCGACGCTCAGATTCTGCGTACCGTCCTCGACCGGTGGAAATCGGCTGTCGACGCCCACGAGCCCGACCGGGTCGCGGCGTGCTTCACCGATGACGCGATCTTCCAGGGGCTGCAGCCGTACACGGTCGGTCCTGCCGGCGTCGCCGCGTACTACGCCGGACAGCCGCTCGGCCTGACCGCCGCATACGACATCCGGGAGATCCGCCGTCTCGCCGACGACGTGGTCCTCGGCTACCTGGAGGTGGAGTTCGGCTTCACCGACCGGCCGGCACTGACCGTCAACCTCGGAGTGCTCCTGCGGCGGGTCGACGACGACTGGCTCATCGGCCACTACCAGGTCTCGCGGCTCACCTGACCCCGGAGCTACGGCCGGAATGACAATCGTGGCAGGCCCACGTTGATGAGCAACGCGCTCAAGGAGGCCAGCATGGTGTAAGCGGTCTTTCTACTCAGGCCGATGCCGACCGCCGTCGTTTCCGACAGTGTGAACAACAAAGGGAAACCCAGACTCGCAACCAGAATATATTTCACATTCACGTAATTAGCGGGCAAGACAAAGTCAACCAGCCAGGAAAAGAGCCCGCCCAAGCTGAAAAGGCAAACCACGGCTATAAGCATGCACTGCGTGACCTTGGTTACCATCTGCTGTTCGCCGCCTTCGTTAGAC
>NZ_JBEZEH010000367.1:0-2912 GCF_040648775.1 Micromonospora sp. NPDC049089 | reverse complement strand
GCCTCCCTAGATGGGGAGGCCACTACATCCTGGATCGAGCACGATCATGAGCCAGCGCCCGCGAGCGCACGCCTCGCGTGCCTCGCGCAGGGTGCGCGAGATGCGTGCCTTCGCGCGGATGGCGCTGGGGGGTGTCAGGCGGCGGGGAGGTACTTGGTCAGGTCGTCGAGGATCTTGTTGGCGGCGCCGACGCCGATGCCGGTCATCCAGACCTCGTCGGAGACCGGGTACGCCTTGCCGGCCTTGACCGCGCCGAGGCCCTTCCACAGCGTCCCGCCGGAGACCTTGGTCTGCTCGGCGGCGGCCTTGTCGCCGTAGGCGGTCACGAAGATGACGTCACCGTCGACCTCGTTGATCCGCTCGGGGCTGACCAGGTCGAAGCGCTTGTCCTCCTTGTTGGCGAGCAGCTGCCGCTCGGGGCGGCCCAGGCCGGTGTCGCCGATGACGATGCCGGAGAACGAGTCCGGCCCGTACACCCGGATGTTGCCGGGCAGGAACCGCACGATGGAGACCTTGCGCGCGGCGGCGTCGCCGAGCGTCGCGCCGAAGTCCTTGGCCCGCTTCTCGTAGGTGGCGAGCAGATCCTTTGCCTGCTGCTCGCGGCCGAGCGCCTTGCCGTCGAGGAGGAGGTTGTCCTTCCAGGTGATGCCCACCTTGTCGGTGAACACGGTCGGCGCGATGGCGGCCAGCTCGTCGTAGAACTTCTCCTGGCGGAACTTGCTGCCGAGGATGAGGTCCGGCTTCAGCGCGTTGATCGCCTCCAGGTCGGGCTCGGTGAGCACCCCGACCTCCTTGATGCCGGCGAGCTTGTCCGCGCCGAAGTACGTGGGCCAGCTCTTCGCCTCACCGGCGGTGGCCGCGCCGACGGGCGTGATGCCCAGCGAGAGCGCCGTGTCGATCTTGTCGGTGTCGAGCACGACGACGCGCTTGGGCTCGGCCGGGACCTTGGTGGTGCCCATGGCGTGGGTGATCTCCCGGGTCTCCCCGGTGGTGGAGCCGGCGACCGGGTCGCTCTCACCGCAGGCGGTGAGGCCGGCGCCGAGGGCGACGGCCGCGGCGAGAGCTGCGACGAGACGACGCATCAGAGTCCTTTCGAGGGGTGCGAGCCGGCGAGCGGGTTGGCCGCGTCGCCGGTGGCGGGTCGGGCGTCCGGTACGGACGCCGTCGACGAATCGGGGTCCTTCGCGCCGGCGGACGCGTCGGCCGGGTCACCCGGGACCAGAGCGTTGCCTCCGGTGTAGGCGGGCACCACCAGGGGTGCGCCCGTCACCGGGCAGGGCACGACCACGCAGGCCAGCCCGAAGACGTCGCGGACCAGGTCGGCGGTGAGGATCTCCCGGGGCGGGCCGGCTGCGACCACTGCGCCGGCGCGCATGGCGACCAGGTGGTCGGCGTAGCGGGCGGCCTGGTTCAGGTCGTGCAGCACGGCGACCACGGTGCGGCCACGCTCGGAGCGCAGCCGGTGCAGGAGATCCAGCACCTCCACCTGGTGAGCCAGGTCGAGGAAGGTGGTCGGCTCGTCCAGCAGCAGGGCGTCGGTGTCCTGGGCCAGTGTCATGGCGATCCACACCCGTTGCCGCTGACCGCCGGAGAGGCTGTCCACCGGCCGGTCGGTTAGGTCGGTGACGTCGGCGAGGGCCATCGCCTGGTCCACCGCGGCGCCGTCCTGCGCCGACCACTGCCGCCACCACCGCTGGTAGGGCTGTCGGCCGCGCCCGACCAGGTCCGCCACAGTGACGCCCTCGGGCACCAGTGGGCTCTGCGGCAGGACGCCGAGGCGGCGGGCGACCTCCCGGGTCGGCAGTTCGCGGATGGCGGTGCCGTCGAGCAGCACGGTGCCTCGGCGGGGGGTGAGCAGCCGGGCCATCGTGCGCAGCAGGGTGGACTTGCCACACGCGTTGGGGCCGACGATCACGGTGAAGGCGTCGGTGGGCAGGTCGAGGTCGAGCCCGTCGAGCACGGTCCGCTCGTCGTAGCCGGCGACCAGGTCGCGGGTGGAGAGCATCACACGACTCCTTGAGGCGTCACGACGACCGCCGCCGGCCGCGCAGCAGCAGGAAGATCAGGTACGGGCCGCCGATCGCGGCGGTCAGCACACCGGCGGGTAGCTGGGTGGGTGCGAACAGGCGTCGGCCGGCCAGGTCGGCCAGCACCAGCAGGAGTGCGCCGAGCAGCGCCGCGCAGACCAGCGGTGGTCGTTCGGCGCGTACCAGGCGACGGGCCACCTGCGGGGCGACCAGCGCCACGAAGTCGACGGCGCCGACCTGGGCGGTGACCATCGCGGCGACGAGCACGCCGGTGCCGGCGAGGCCGACCCGGCGGGCCACCGGACGCAGCCCGACTCCCCGGGCGGTGTCGTCGTCCAGGGCGGTGCTGTTCAGCGCCCAGCCGGCCCAGGCCAGCACCGGCAGCAGCACCAGCAGTGTGCCGGCGATCCAGGCGGCCTCGGTCCAGCCCTTGCCGGCCAGGGTGCCGATCAGCCAGATCTGGGCGCGCAGCCCGTCGATCGGGTCGGCGGTGAGCATGACCACCTCGGTGAGCGCCCGGAAGCCGAACGCGACAGCCACCCCGGCGAGCACGAACCGCTGCGCGGCCAGCCCGTGCCGGGCGCCGAGGGCGAACAGCAGCACCGCCGCGAGCAACCCGCCCACCAGCGCGGTGGGCGCCACCAGCACCGCGGCCATCCCGCTGGTCAGGGCCACCGTCGCGGCGAGACCGGCGCCCTGGGTGATGCCGATGACGTCCGGGCTGGCGAGTGGGTTGCGGGCCACGCTTTGGATCAGCGTGCCGGCCACGCCGAAGGCGGCGCCGGCCACGGTGCTCTCGGGGCTGGTCTTCGCGATCGGGGTGATCAGCGGGCGGCCGGTGGTCGACATGGCCATCACGGCGGTGAGCCTGGTCGTTGCGGCGGT
>NZ_JBEZEH010000366.1:0-2957 GCF_040648775.1 Micromonospora sp. NPDC049089 | reverse complement strand
CCCTGGTCGCCAAACTGCCGTACAACCTCGGCGTCGGTGGGGCCATGCGCCTCGGCTACCGCTACGCCCGTGACCACGACTACGACGTCGCCATCCAGATCGACGCCGACGGCCAGCACGACCCCCGGTACGTGCCGAAGCTCGTCGACCTGCTCGACGACAACGACCTCGTCATCGGCGCCCGCTTCGCCGGTGAGGGCGACTACAACGTCCGCGGCCCCCGCCGCTGGGCGATGGTCATGCTCTCCGCCGTGCTGTCCCGGGTCGCCCGCACCAAGCTCACCGACACCACCTCCGGCTTCCGGGCCGCCAACCGGCGGGTCATCGAGATGTTCGCCAGCTGGTACCCGGCCGAATACCTCGGCGACACGGTGGAGACCCTGGTGCACACCGCTCGCCGCGGCTTCCGCATCCGCCAGGTGCCGGTCGCCATGCGCAAGCGGATGGCGGGCACGCCCAGCCACTCCCCCGCCAAGGCGATGGTCTACCTCGGCCGCGCGTTCGCCGTTCTCACGCTGGCGCTCATCCGCCGGTGATCCGACGGCTACTGAGCCTGGTCCCGCCCGGCACCGTCGCTGTCGGTGCCGGGCTGGCCCTTCTCGGGCTCGCCTCCTACGTTCACCTCGCCGTCGCCGGCCACAGCCTCAGCCAGGCCGACTACTCGTCCCTGTCGGTGCTCTGGTCGATCGTGTTCACCCTCGGCATCGGCGTGTTCATGCCGATCGAGCAGGAGGTCGCCCGGGTCGTCGCCGCCCGACACAGCCAGGGGCTGCCGCCCGGCCCGGTGCTGGCCCGCGGCGTCACCGTCGCCGCCGTGATGCTCGCGGTACTGGTGTTGGCCGTCACCATCGGCCGCCAGCCGCTCGCCGACAAGCTCTTCGCCGGTGACGGCAACCTGGTCACCGTGCTGATCGGCGCACTCGCCGCGATGGCCGTCGCCTACGCCACCCGTGGCGTCCTCTCCGGCCTGCAACTGTTTCCCTGGTACGGCGCTCAACTCGGGATCGACGGCGGCCTGCGGATCATCATGGTGGCCCTGCTCGGGCTGGCCGGAGTGACGTCGCCCGTCTGGTACGGGCTCGTGCTCGTCGCCGCCCCCCTGGTCAGCGTCCTCCTCACCCTGCCACCGGTGCTGCGCGCCATCGGCGGAGGCCCTCCGGTCGCCTGGGCCACGCTGCTACGCGGCCTCGGCCTGCTCACCGCCTCCAGCCTGCTCTCCCAGGTCGTGGTGAACATCGGGGTGATCAACGTACAGCTGCTCTCCCCCTCCGACGCGGCAGCCGCCGGCGCACTGCTCTCCGCCCTCGTGCTGGTCCGCATCCCCCTGTTCGTCTTCGGCTCCCTGCAGGCGTCACTGCTGCCCGGCCTGGCCACCACCGCCACCACCGGCGACCAGGAAGGCTTCCACAGCCTGCTTCGTCGGGCGCTCGGCATCGTCACCGCGCTCGGCCTCGCCGGCGCCCTCGGCGCCGTGCTGCTCGGCCCATGGTTGGTCGGCACCCTCTTCGACGCACCCGGCGTCCTCGGCCACGGCGACTTCGCCTGGCTGGCGGCCGCCACGCTCGCCTACCTGTGGGCGATGGTGCTCGGTCAGGCCCTGCTCGCCCTCGACCGGCACCGCGCCCAGGCCCTCGCCTGGACCGCTGGCGTCGCCGCCCTGATCGCCGTGACGCTGATCCCGGCTCCGGTCACCCTGCGAGTCGAACTGGCGTACACCATCGGCTCCGTCATCGTGGCCGCCACCATGGCGATGCTGCTGCGTGGCGGCTTCAGCCGACCCACCACCCCCGCCCGGCCGCTCGCCGAGGCCGTTGCCCCTGCCGCATCCGGAGGCATCCGATGACCCGACCCCGGGTGAGCGCCGTCATGCTCGCCTACGGCCCGGAGCCCTACCTCGTCGACGCCGCCCAGGCGGTGCTGGCCAGCACCGACGTCGAGATCGACCTCATCGTCGTCGACAACGGCTGCACCGGCGACGGCATCGACATCGTCAAGGGCCTGCCCGGGGTGCGGGTGATCCGACCGGAGGAGAACACCGGCTACTCAGGTGGCTGCCGGGTCGGCGCCGCCGAAGCCACCGGTGACTGGCTCGCGTTCGTCAACTCCGATGCCGTCGTCGCACCCGACGCCCTGGCCAAGACCACCGCCGTGGCCGCCGAAGCGGGCGTAGGCGCGGCCATGGCGTCGATCCGGTTGGCCGACACCCCCGAGCTGATCAACACCAGCGGCAACCCGCTGCACTTCACCGGCCTCTCCTGGGCCGGCGGCAACGGCGAACCGGCCAGCAACCACGCCGTACGCCGTGCCGTGCCCTCCCTCAGCGGCTGCTGCTTCGTGATCAGCCGGCAGCTCTGGCGCGAGCTCGACGGCTTCGCCGCCGAATACTTCGCGTACCACGAGGACACCGAACTCAGCCTGCGACTGTGGCAGCGCGGACTACGACTGGAGTACGTGCCGGACGCCGTCGTGCGGCACCACTACGAGTTCTCCCGCAACGCCCTGAAGCTCTACCTGGTCGAGCGGAACCGACTGGTCACCCTGCTCACCGCCTACGAGGCGCGGACACTCGTGGTGCTCGCCCCGGCGCTGCTGCTCACCGAGGCCGCCATGCTCACCGCCGCGGTCGCCGGCGGCTGGTCCCGGCAGAAGCTGCGGGGTTGGGGCTGGTTGTGGCGCAACCGCGACTGGGTTCGCGGCCGTCGACGGCAGCTACAGGCTGAACGCCGGGTGCCGGACGGGGTCATCGCGAAGCTGATGACCGGTCGGGTCACGCCCTCCGGTGTGCCGACCACACCCGGCCTGGGAGCGTTCAACGCCGTCGCCGGCGGTTACTGGGCCCTGGCCCGGCCCCTGCTGCGCCGAGGATGACCGCTGGTGCCGGCCCCGGAACACGTGGGGCGGGCACGAGGGGCCTAACCCAGCGGTCGCGCGCCGCCCCGGGCCGGGGAGCACCGTCG
>NZ_JBEZEH010000365.1:0-2961 GCF_040648775.1 Micromonospora sp. NPDC049089 | reverse complement strand
GTGGGTGCGCCCGGCACCCACCGCGCACCTGGCGATCCGGCGCGCGGACCAGCTGCCACTAGCCTGCACAGATGCGACACACCCTCACCCCGGGGAGTGAGAGCCTGCACGGCCACTTCTCCCCCGATCTCCCGCCCGTGCTCACCATCGACCCCGGCGACACCGTCACCTGTCGCACCCTGGACTGCTGGTGGTCCGCCGGCCCGTACCCCGGCGGGCCGAACCGGGACCGGCCCCGGGTGCCGCAGCACCGCCCCGATTACGGACACGCGTTGATCGGTCCGGTCGCGGTCCGCGGTGCGCGCGCTGGTCAGACCCTCGCGGTACGCATCGACGCGGTCGTCCCGGGCAGCTGGGGAACCACAGTGGCCGGCGGTTGGCCGAGCGAGTTCAACAAGCACTACGGCGTGCAGGATCACCAGGTGGTGCACGCCTGGACGCTGGACCCGGTGACGATGACCGGCCGCAACCAGCACGGGCACGCTGTTCCGCTGCGACCCTTCATGGGAGTGCTCGGCATGCCGCCCGCCGAGCCGGGGTTGCACTCGACGACCCCACCGCGCCCGTGGGGCGGCAATCTGGACTGCCGGGACCTCACCGCCGGCACCACCCTGCTGCTGCCGATCCCGGTGGACGACGCGCTCTTCTCCGTCGGGGACGGGCACGCCGTACAGGGTGACGGCGAGGTCGGCGGCACCGCGATCGAGTGTCCGATGGACGAGGTGACGTTGACCATCGACGTCCGCGACGACTTCCCGGTCACCGGCCCGGTGGCCCGTACCCCCGACGCGTGGCTGACCATGGGCGTCGGCGCCACCCTCGACGACGCCACGTTCACCGCCCTGGACTCGATGCTGACCCTGATGCAGCGACTGCACGGCCTCAGCCGCCCGGACGCGGTGGCGCTGGCCAGCATCGCCGTCGACGTGCGGGTGACGCAGATCGTCAACCAGAGCGTCGGCGCGCATGCCGTGCTCCGCGACGACGCGCTGCGCTGGCCGGACGCCGGTTCTGTCGGGGGGCGTCGTTAACGTGTGGTCACTGTCGCCGCGCCGGCCGGATCGCGCCGCTCGCTGACCCTCGGAGGCCCCCCATGTCCCAGGAGACGACCTACCTCGAACTGTCCGAAGTGGACGGTGCGCACAAGTTCTACGAGGTCATCGTCGACAACGCCACGCTGACGGTGCGCTACGGCCGGATCGGCGACCAGGGGCAGGTCAAGGCGAGCGCCTATCCGGACAATGCCCGGGCCCGGGCCGCCGCGGCGAAGAAGATCGGGGAGAAGGTCCGCAAGGGCTATGCGCCGGCGGTCCCCGGCGTGCGTCAGAAGCGCACCGTGTCGCGGCGGCAGATCGTGAGCACCCGCTCCACCGCCCACACCGCCCCGGTGCTCTGGCGCTACGACTCCGGCGCCCCCGCCTTCGGCATCTTCGTCGACGGGCAGCACTGCATGGTCGGCAACGAGCACGGAGTCATCACCACGCTCGACCACAACGCCCAGGTGCGCAGCCAGGTCCGCCTTCCCGACGGGGTCAAGTGCATCGTCGCCGACGACGCCTGGATCTACGCCGGCTGCGACGACGGCAACGTCTACGACCTGTCCGGCAAGGTTCCCCGCGTGGCGTACGCGATCGCCCCGGAGATCGACATCTACTGGTTGGACATCCACGACGGCGTCCTCGGCGTCTCCGACGCCGACGGCGGGATCACCGCCGTCGACCATGAGGACGAGTTCCTGTGGCGTCGCCCCGGTCGCGGGCGTTCGGCCTGGATGGTGCGGTGCGACGACGACGCGATCTACCACGGCCACTCGCGGGGCGTGACCGGCTACGAATGGCGTACCGGCAGCGAACTGTGGCACACCACCACCGGTTCGGTGCTCTTCGGCTGGCAGGAGCACGGCAGTGTGTTCGCCGGGACGGGCACCCGCGAGGTGGTGCGGCTGTCCAAGTCGGGACGGCTCGAACGCACCTACCGCTGCGACGCCCCGGTCTTTTCCTGCGCCACCGCCGAGGGCGGCGAGTACGTCTTCGCCGGTGACAGCCAGTCCTCGATCTACTGCTTCGACGCGGCGGGCACCCGACTGTGGAAGCTCGGCACCGGCTGCGGCTCGGCGTACTCCATGCAGTACCACGATGACCGGCTCTACGTCGTCACCACCGGCGGCCATCTGGCCTGCATCGATGCGAGCGAGCCGGCGATCCGCGCCGCGCAGGCCGGGAACGTGCCCGAGGTACGCGACATCAAGGCCCCCCGCCAGGCGCCCCAGCCGGTGCAACCGACGATCGTCGAGGTGACCAGCGACTCGGGCGCGGGCGTGGTCGTGCAGTGTCGCGACGATCGGGGGCGGCTGCGGGTTCAGGTGCTCTCCGACGGCTACCGGCGCGACTGGTCGGTGCAGTTCCCCAAGGGGATCCGCGAGCCGGGCGCCCGCTATCTGGTGACCGAGGTGCGCGAGTCCAGCCGCGGTGGTTACTACCGCGCGTACGGCGACATCCGCCGGCTGCGCTGAGCGGCGGGCGGGGCCGGGGCCCCTCGCCACCGAGGGGTCCCGGCCGCACCCGGCGCTGTCGTAGGGTGCCGCCATGGCACACCCCGTCCGCCCCGACGGCGACGCCAGCAGGGCCTGGTGGGCTGCCCCGCCGACGGGGCGAGTCAGTCACCTGCCGGGCATCGACCCGGAACTGCTGCGGGTGGCACTCGACCCGTTACCCCCGGCAGCCGCCGCGATGGTGCACTACCGGCCCGCTGTGACGGGTTCTCTCGGTGACCTCGTGGACACTCTGCTCGACCAACTGGACACCGCTGCCCTCGCGATGTTCCCCCGCTGGCTGACGGGGGCCGACCATCTCGACAGCGAGGGCGCGCTCAGTGTGGCGGCGGTGCGGGCACTCGCGGCCCGGACCGCCGCCCGCTCCCGGCACTACGGCCCCGTCCTGGCCGACCTCGCACATAGGTAGT
>NZ_JBEZEH010000364.1:0-3013 GCF_040648775.1 Micromonospora sp. NPDC049089 | reverse complement strand
GGATCGCCGCCCGCCGCGACGCGATGGTGTCCCAGCTCACGAGCCGGGTACGCGTTGGTGGAGCGTCAGGTCACTTGAGGGTGACCTTGGCGCCCTCACCCTCGAGCTTGGCCTTCGCCTTGTCGGCGGTCTCCTTGTTGACCTTCTCCAGGATGGCCTTCGGCGCGGACTCGACCGCGTCCTTGGCCTCCTTGAGGCCCAGGCCGGTCAGCTCACGCACGACCTTGATGACCTGGATCTTCTTGCCGCCGTCAGCCTCGAGGATGACGTCGAACTCGTCCTGCTCCGGCTCGGCCTCGGCAGCAGCGCCGCCGCCACCGCCACCCGGGCCCGCGATCGCGACCGGGGCGGCAGCGGTGACCTCGAAGGTCGTCTCGAACTGCTTCACGAACTCAGAGAGCTCGATCAGCGTCATCTCCTTGAACGCGTCGAGCAGCTCGTCGGTGCTGAGCTTCGCCATATCTGGCGTCCTTTCCTGATTCTGTTAAGTAAAGAACTGGTGCGCCGTGGGGGCCTCAGGCCGCCTCGGCGCCCTCCTTCTCGCGCTTGTCCTGCAGTGCAGCCGCCAGACGGGCGGTCTTCGACAGCGGGGCCTGGAACAGGGCCGCGGCCTTGCTCAGGTTGCCCTTCATCGCGCCGGCCAGCTTGGCCAGCAGCACCTCGCGGGACTCCAGGTCGGCAAGCTTCGTGACCTCGGCCGCGGTGATGGCCTTGCCCTCGAAGACACCGCCCTTGATGACGAGCTTCGGGTTGGCCTTCGCGAAGTCGCGAAGCCCCTTCGCCGCCTCGACGACGTCGCCCGAAACGAAAGTCAGCGCGGTAGGACCGGTGAACAGCTCGTCGAGGCCGGTGATGCCCGCGTCCGTCGCAGCACGCTTGGCCAGCGTGTTCTTCGCGACCGTGTAGCTGGTGTCGGCGCCGAGCGAGCGCCGAAGCTGGGTGAGCTGGGAAACCGTCAGACCGCGGTACTCGGTCAGCACGGTGGCGCCCGAGCTGCGGAAGCTCTCGGTCAGCTCAGCGACGGCCGTGGCCTTGTCGGCCCGGATCGGCTTGTCCGCCATGTCCCTCCTCTCTCGTTACTCGAGGCTGGTCCCCGTCTCGGCCGAAGCCGGAACGGGGGCGGAGGCAGCGCGACAACGAAAAAGCCCCGGCGCAGGGCGCACGGGGCGAGGGCCGGCGGATCGTCATGGTCGGCGGACCATGCTCACTGCCGAGTTACGCTTGCCGCCCTACGCGGGTCGCCCGTTGTCGCGGGACCTTCGACCGTGCCGAAGCACGATGACCAGCGGTCTCTGGGTGGTTCCTCATCCATGAGAACACGGATGACTGTGTGAACAGTACGCGCCCAGCTCACCAGCGCCAAATCCCCCCTGGTGAGCTGGGTCACCGGCCGCGTCAGCCCTGTGCCCGCCGACGCCACAGGTAACCGCCGACGACAGCGGCGCTCCAGGCCAGCGCCCACCCGCTCAAGCCCAGCACTGTCAGCGCGGCGGCCTCGCCGCCGGTGGTGCGAGCGGCCGCCATGATCGGCGGTGCCAGCCAGGGCGCCACCGAGCCGCTAAGACCGAACACCACGGCGCCGACCCCGCCGAGGGCCAACACCGCGACGCCGTACCCCGCGCCGCCCACCGACGCCCTGCTGGCCAGCGCCCCAAGAGCAACCGCAGCGGGTACGACCAGCACGTGCGCCCACAATCCCAGCGCGAGCCCGACCGGAATCGACCGGTCCCCCGGGTCGACCGGGCCGGACACCCCGCCGACCAGCCACGGAAAGAGCAGCGCGACGGCCACCGTCACCAGCGCCGCCACCGCCGCGGCGAGCAGCCCGGACAACCGCTCCCGGGCCACCCCGACAGTCACCTGCGCCAGCCGACGCTGCACGTCCGGCTCGACATCCAAAAGGATCTTGGTCTGCCAGGCGAGCACCGGAAAGAGCACCACCGCGGAAACCCCGTACGCCTCCGCCGGCTGGGCGCGGCCACCGCCGTAGAGGGTGCCGAGCGTGATCAGGCCGGCAAGCAACGGCGCCAACGCCCGGCCGGTTCGCAGGAGACCGGCCAACCGCATCCGGACCAGGGCGCTCACCGGGTCTCCCCCGCTGCCGACTCGACAGCCGCGTCGGCGGTGTCCGGCCGGCCCGCTGTCAACTCCCCGGCCATCCCGAGCGACGGCTCGGCGGGTCGGGCGGCACCGGCCGACCGGAGCGGCTCGACGGGTAGGGCCTGGGACGCGGCGGTGGAGGCGTCGGAGCGTACCCGCAGCACCTGATGGCCCTCGGCGCGCAACCGGGCGACGGTGCCGGCGACCCGCGCGGCCGGCACCGCGACCTCGACCACGGCGATCGTCTCGTCCGTCGACGACGTCTCCTCGGACAGCGAGCCGTCGGCCACCAGCCAGCGGCGCGCGGCCGGGAGCCGGACCGTCTCGCCGCGATGGTCACTGACCAGGACGGATCCGTCGGCGGCGAGCACCTCGGCGATCAGCTCGGGCACCAACTCACGGGTGGCGGCGTCCAGCCCCTCCCACGGCTCGTCGAGCACCAGCAGGCCCGGTGGGCGC
Organism: Micromonospora sp. NPDC049089; assembly: GCF_040648775.1. Taxonomy (NCBI): domain Bacteria; kingdom Bacillati; phylum Actinomycetota; class Actinomycetes; order Micromonosporales; family Micromonosporaceae; genus Micromonospora; species Micromonospora sp. NPDC049089. Next base: position 454 of record NZ_JBEZEH010000364.1, on the reverse strand, counting down.
AGCAGCGCCTGGGCGAGGCCGACCTTCTGCGCGGTGCCCTTGGACAGCTCCGGCAACCGGACCGAGCGGAAGGCGGACAGCCCGAGCCGGTCCGTCCAGGAGGTCACCGCGTCGTCGGCCGCACCCCTGCCCAGCCCTGCCACCCGGGCCATCCCGGTCAGATAGCGGGTCACCGTGAACGGTTGGTCCGCTGGGAAACGCTCCGGCACCCAGCCCACCCGTGCCGGCCGGCCGGTGACCTGGCCACGGCCGGGGCGGAGGACCCCCGCGGCCACCTGGAGCAGTGTCGACTTGCCCACCCCGTTGCGACCCAGCACGATCGCCACCTCGCCGGGACCGATCCGCACGTCGATGCCTTGCAGCACCCACGGCCCTCGCCGGTGGTACCGCAACCAGACGTTCTCCAGCCGCATGGCGTCGAGCCTGCCACACCTCGAACGCGCCGGGGCGCCGC
>NZ_JBEZEH010000363.1:0-3026 GCF_040648775.1 Micromonospora sp. NPDC049089 | reverse complement strand
CCGCCCGCGGGGGGGGGGCGCCCCCGCGGCCCCCCGCGCCGGCGGGGGGGGGCGCGGGGGGGGGGCCCCCCCCGGGGGGGGGGGGGGGGGGGGGGCGGCCGCCGGGCCCCCCCCCCCCCCGCGCGGGTGCAGACCGGCGTTGGCCCCTCGGGGAGAACGCCACCTGCCTGTCCAGCCCCGCGGTGGCCGCCCGACAGACCGCCGACGCCTTCGGCCTGCTGCCGACGGTCGAGACCGCGTTGGCCGACTGTGACTACGGGGACTGGTCCGGGCGGTCGCTTGAGGAGGTCGCTGAATCGCAGCCGCAGGCGCTGCACGACTGGTTGTCCGCCCCGGACTGCGCGCCGCACGGCGGTGAGTCCGTCACGGCAGTGCGGGATCGGGTCGGCAGTTGGCTGGACGCGCAGCACCGGGCCGGTGGACGAGTCATCGCGGTCACCCACCCACTGGTGATCCGGGTCGCGGTGGTGCACGCCCTCGGCCTTCCGATGGCGACGTACCGGCAGGTGGACGTCGAGCCGTTGGCTGTCGTCCGGCTCACCAGCCAGGGTGCGCGCTGGCACCTTCGACTGGGCGGATAGCGGGCAGGTCGAGGTCACACCGAACGGCGCAGGCCGTGCCCACTCCGGGTGGGCACGGCCTGCGCCTGTCAGCCGCTTGCTCAGTGCTGCCGAGTGGGCAGGTGCAGCTCGACCGGCTCGGGCGGGAGGTCGTCGACACCGGCGGCGACGGCCTGCTCGTGGCGGCGGCGCGCCGAGGGCAGGGCGAGTGCCGCGAAGACGGCCAGGACCGCGACGCCCGCGCACACCCAGAAGCCGGCGGTGAACGCCGTGTCGGTGGGTAGCCCCTGTGGAGTGCTTTTCGAGGTGATGACGGCCGCCACGACCGCCGCGCCGATGCTGCTGCCGATGGTGCGGGCGATGGTGTTGACGCCGCTCGCCTCGCCGGTCTGCCCGGCCGGGACGCTCTCGATGATGGCGTTGGACATCGCCGCGAACGCCAGGCCGATGCCGGCGCCGGTGAGCACCCCGGAGAGCAGCACCTGCCAGGTCGCGCCGTGCGCGAGCGCCGGCAGCGCGAACGCGACGACGACCGCGACCGTGCCGAGGAACATCGGCACCTTGGGGCCGAAGCGGCGGTCCAGCAGACCCGCGAGGGGGCCGAAGACCACCATCATCAGGACGGTGGGCAGCAGGAACAGGCCCGCCTGGGACACCGTCTTGCCGAACCCGTACCCGGTGGCCGCAGGGAGTTGCAGCAGGGTCGGTACCAGCACGAACGTCCCGAACATCGCGAAACCGAGGATCAGGGCGACGAGGTCGGTGGCCCAGACACCGCGGATCCGCATCAGGCGCATGTCGATGAGGGGCTCGCGTACCCGCAGCTCGACCCGGACGAACACCACCATCGCGACCACCCCGAGCAGGAACAGGCCGATGGTCTTCGGCTCGGTCCAGCCCCAGCCCTGCCCCTTGCTCACGGCCAGCAGCAACGAGACCAGCGACACCGACAGGATGGCCGCGCCGAGCATGTCGAGCCGTCCGGGCGTGCGGACCCGCGACTCGGGCATCCCGAAGATGGTTCCGAGCAGCGCGACGACGACGAGGACCAGTGGCAGCCAGAACAGCCAGTGCCACGACAGGTGCTCCACGATCGGGCCCGCGGCCACGATGCCGACACCGGCGCCGACCCCGAAGATCGCCGACAGCAGGCCGACGGTGACGCCGACCTTCTCCCGGGGCAGTTGGTCGCGGACGATGCCGATCGACAGCGGCAGGATCGCTCCGGCGGCTCCCTGTAGCGCCCGCGCGACGATCAGCACGGTCAGGTTGGGGGCCAGAGCGGCGAGCAGTGTGCCCGCGGCGAGGGCCGCGAGGACGCCGATGAGGACCCGGCGCTTGCCGACCATGTCACCGAGACGTCCGAGGATGGGCGTCAACACCGAGGCGGCCAACAGGTACGCCGTGAGCACCCAGCTGATGTCTCCGGTCGAGACGCCCAGGTCCCTTCCGATGGTCGACAGCGCGGGCGCGACCAGCGACTGGAGCACCGCGAACGCCAGGCCGCCCAGCGACAGGTACAGCACCAGGAGGCTGCTGTTGGCGCGCGGGGCGGCGCCGGACGCGGAGTCGAGGTTCGTCGACTCCTCGATGGTGTGGGTCATGAGATCCCCGAACTAAATGTAAACGTTTGCTGACTTAGCCAGTATCCGCAGCCTGGAACTCATGTCAACAGTCGTTTACGTCACCCTCGGGTCGTACCGGACCTTGCGGTGGACGGAAAGTCAACATATGTTTACTTGCTGGCCCGCACCGAGCGGCGGATGGACGGCAACACACCGACTCCGCGCCAGAGCGACAGGAAGGACGCGCGTCGTGACAGCAGAACCGCCCGTCCCCGCGACCAGCAACACCGCCGGCGAACCAGCCCAGCGTCGCCGTCGGGACGCGGCCGAGACCCGCCAGTTGCTGCTCGACGCCGCCCGCCAACGCTTCGCCCGGGACGGCTACGCGGCCACCACCGTCCGGGACATCGCCGACGACGCGGGCGTCAACGTGGCGCTCATCAGCCGCTACTTCACGTCCAAGGAAGGCCTGTTCGAAGCGTGCCTGCGTGCCGCTGGCGACGAACTGGGCCGAACCACCGGTCAGACGCCCGCCGACCGGGTGCCCGAAGCCATCGCCCGGCACATCGCCGGCCTCGGCGCGGCGGGCCTGTCGAGCCAGCTCGCACTGCTGTTGCGGTCGTCCGGGGACGCGGAGGCCGACGAGATCCGGCGTGGCGTGCTGGTCCGTTCCAGCGAACAACTGGCAGCGGCCCGCGGGTGGCGTCCCGGCGATCCGGACAGCCAACAGCTCCTACTCCACGCCCAGATTGCCCTCGCCGCCGGCATCGGAGTCGCGGTGCTGCGGTCGTCGATCCGGCTGGAACCGCTGAGTTCAGCCACCGAGCATGACCTGGTCGGGCCCCTCGACGCCGCCAAGGGCGAGTACGTCGACCTGGTCAAGGCCGGCATCATCGACCCG
>NZ_JBEZEH010000362.1:0-3045 GCF_040648775.1 Micromonospora sp. NPDC049089 | reverse complement strand
CCACTAACCAACCCCACCCCACCCCGCCCCCCCACCCCACCCCACCGCCCCGTCGATCTTGCACTTTCTGTCCCGACTTCTGCCGCATAAGCCGCAGATCGTCGACACCAAGTGCAAGATCGCGGAGTCGGTTGGAACGCCGATGGCCCCTGACCGTGTAGCGGTCAGGGGCCATCTCGGCTTCGTGCAGGCGTCAGCGGGCGGTGCCGGCGCGACGCTTGTTGTAGACGTCGAAGGCGACCGCGACGAGCAGAACGAGACCCTTCACCACCGACTGGGTCGACTGGTCGATGCCCATCAACTGCATGCCGTTGCTCATCACCGCCATGATCAGACCACCGACCATCGCGCCCACCACGGTGCCCACGCCGCCGGTGACCGCCGCACCGCCGATGAAGGCGGCGGCGATGGCGTCCAGCTCGAACATGTTGCCGGCGGCGGGCTGGGCGCCGTTGGACCGCGACGAGTAGATGACGCCGGCCACCGCCGCCAGGAAGCCCATGTTGACAAACATCCAGAAGTTGACGGTGCGGACCTTCACCCCGGAGAGCGCCGCCGCCGACAGGTTGCCGCCGATCGCGTAGACCTGCCGACCGAAGACGGTACGCCGGGTGAGCAGGCCGTAGACCAGCACCAGGACCGCCAGGATGATCAGCACGATCGGCAGCCCTCGGGCGTGCGCCAACTGCCAGGCGAAGTACATGAGGACCGCGCCGACCAGCACGACCCGGGCGACGAAGAGCGGGAACGACTCGACGGGCTGCTGGTAGCGGATACGCGCCACGCGGGTGCGGAAGCCGCTGACCGCGTAGCCGGCCACGGCGATGGCGCCGATCAGCAACGTGAAGGCGTCGAAGCCCTGCCCACCGAGCAGGCCGTTGAGGAAGCCCGCCGCGACCTGCTGGTACTCGGACGGGAACGGCGACAGTGAGATGTTGTCGAGCACCCGCAGGGTCAGACCCCGGAACAGCAGCATGCCGGCCAGGGTCACGATGAAGGCCGGAATGCCGGCGTACGCCACCCAGAACCCGTGCCACGCGCCGACCGCGACGCCGACGACCAGCGCGGCGACGACGCCGATCCACCACGGGTGACCCTGCTGGATCACCAGGACGGCGGAGACCGCTCCGGTGAGCGCGACGACCGACCCGACCGACAGGTCGATGTGCCCACCGATGATCAGGATGACCATCCCGATCGCGAGGACCAGGATGTACGAGTACTGGAGGACGATGTTGGTGATGTTGCCGGGGCTCAGCAACACCCCGTCGGTCAGGACCGCGAAGAGCGCGACGATGACGACCAGGGCGACGTAGATCCCGCTCTGCCGCAGGTTGTTCAACACCAGCGCCCGCAGGTCGCTCGTCCCGCTGTGCAGGGCGGCGCCGGGCGCGCTGTCCGGGGGCGTGGGGCGCTCCGTCGAAGGGGTCTTGATGCTGGTCATCCGACGAGCTCCTTGTCCTTGGTCATCAGCTCCATGAGGCTCTCCTGAGTCGCCTCGGCCACCGGCATCTCGCCGGTGATCCGGCCGGCGGCGAGGGTGTAGATGCGGTCGCACATTCCGAGCAGCTCCGGCAGCTCGGAGGAGATGACGATCACTGCCTTACCGGCGGCCACCAGCCGGTTGATGATTGTGTAGATCTCGTACTTGGCGCCGACGTCGATCCCGCGGGTGGGCTCGTCGAGGATCAGCACGTCCGGGTCGGTGAACAGCCACTTCGACAGCACGACCTTCTGCTGGTTGCCGCCGGAGAGCTTGCCGACCACCGCCATGACGCTCGGCGTGCGGATGTTCATCTCCTTGCGGCTCGTCTCGGCAACCTTGATCTCCTCGTTGCCGTTCACCCAGCCCAGGCGGGACAGCCGGTCCAGCGCGGCGGCGGACACGTTGCGCCGCACGTCGTCGATGAGGTTGAGCCCGTAGCGCTTGCGGTCCTCGGTGACGTAGGCGATGCCGTTGTCGATCGCCTCGGCGACGGTGCGCGCCTGCACCTCCCGCTCGTGGACGAAGAGTCGGCCCCGGATGTCGCGCCCGTAGGACCGACCGAACACGCTCATGGCCAGCTCGGTCCGACCGGCGCCCATGAGGCCCGCGATGCCGACGACCTCGCCGGCGCGTACGGACAGCCCGACGCCCTCGACGACCATCCGGTCCTGGACCGGGTGCCGCACCGTCCAGTCCTCGATGCGCAGGACCTCGTCACCGGGCGACGACTCGCGGTCGGGGTAGAAGCTGTCCAGGTCGCGCCCGACCATGCCGCGGATGATCCGCTGCTGGGTCACCTCGTCCGACCTCATGTCGAGGGTCTCCACGGCGCGCCCGTCACGGATGACGGTGGTCGAGTCGGCGATGGCGGTGATCTCGTTGAGCTTGTGCGAGATCATGATGCAGGTGATGCCCTGCTCCTTGAGCGCCCGCAGCAGGTCGAGCAGGTGCGCCGAGTCGATGTCGTTGAGTGCGGCCGTCGGCTCGTCCAGGATGAGCAGGCGCACCTTCTTCGACAGCGCCTTGGCGATCTCCACCAGCTGCTGCTTGCCGACACCGAGCTGAATGACCGGGGTGACGGGGTTCTCGTGCAGCCCGACGGACGCCAGCAGCTTCGCTGCTTCGGCGTTGGCGAAGTTCCAGTCGATGAGCCCGCTGCGGCCGCGCCGCTCGTTGCCGAGGAAGATGTTCTCCGCGATCGACAGGTACGGCACCAGAGCGAGCTCCTGGTGGATGATGACGATGCCGTTGGCCTCGCTGTCGCGAATGCCGCGGAACTGCATCGGCTTGCCGTCGAAGAGGATCTCGCCGTCGTACGAGCCGGACGGGTAGACGCCGGACAGCACCTTCATCAGGGTGGACTTGCCGGCGCCGTTCTCACCACAGATGGCGTGGATCTCCCCGCGGCGCACTGCGAGGGTGACGTCCTCCAGCGCGGTCACGCCGGGGAAGGTCTTGGTGATGCGACGCATCTCGAGGATGGTGTCGTCCATGGTCACTGTCCTCCGTCAGGTCTGGACGCGGTACACGCCCAGGCGTCGGGCCCGGCGGGTGTGACC
>NZ_JBEZEH010000361.1:0-3046 GCF_040648775.1 Micromonospora sp. NPDC049089 | reverse complement strand
CGGCGCCCCGCCGCGCACGACCCCCAGATCGGGTACGGCGGAGAGCAAAGCCTGGGTGTACGGGTGCTGCGGCGCGCCGTAGAGCGCGTCGCGGTCGGCGGTCTCGACGACCCGACCGAGGTACATGACGGCCACCCGGTCGCAGAAGTGCCGCACCACGCCCAGGTCGTGGGCGATGAAGACGAACGCGATGGTGAACTCCTTGCGGAGGTCTTCGAGGAGGTTCATCACCTGCGCCTGGATCGACACGTCGAGGGCGCTGACCGGTTCGTCGGCGACGATCACCTTCGGCTGTACGGCCAGCGCGCGGGCGATGCCGATGCGCTGCCGTTGACCGCCGGAGAACTCGTGTGGGTACCTGTTGTAGTGCTCGGGGTTGAGCCCCACCACCTCCAGCAACTCCCGGACCCGGTCCAGTTCCCTGCCCTTGGGCACAAGGTTGTGCACCCGCAGGGGCGCGCCGATGATGGTGCCCACCGTGTGCCGCGGATTGAGCGACGAGTACGGGTCCTGAAAGATGAGCTGCAGCTCCCGGCGGTACGGCCGCAGGTCCTTCTCCTTCAGGTGCGTGATGTCGGTCCCCTGGTAGAGGACCTGCCCGCCGGTCGGTTCGAGCAGCCGGGTGATCAGGCGGCCGGTGGTGGTCTTGCCGCAACCGGATTCACCGACCAGGCCGAGCGTCTCGCCGGCGCGCAGTTGCAGCGACACCCCGTCGACGGCGCGGATCCGGTGGTCGTTGCGGCCGAACCACCCGTCGCCCCGGGCGGTGAAGTGCATCTGGAGGTCCCGCAGTTCCAGCAACGGTGCCCCGGTCGGGCCGGCGGGCGCAGCGAGGGTCGCGGTGTCGGTGGTGGCAGTGGTCATCACGTGTTCCTTCAGGGCAGCCGGGGCAGGATGGCGGTCTCGAAGATCCCGGCCGGGTCGGGCAGGTGGCAGCGGGAGGTCCGGGTGGTGTCCGCCGTGCGGGAGACCAGTTCGGGCAGGTCCACGGCGCAACCCTGCGCCCGACCGGCGAACTCGCACCGCGGGTGGAACGAGCACCCGGTGGGCAACGCGAGCAGGCTGGGCGGCGTGCCGGGAATCGGGTGCAGCCGGGCCGGTTCGCCGGAGACCGCAGGGATGCTCTCCAGCAAACCCCAGGTGTACGGGTGCAGTGGCCGGCCGAGGATCGCGTCGGCCCGGCCGTACTCGACGCCGCGGCCGCCGTACATGACCAGCACGTCGTCGGCGATCTCGGCGACGACACCGAGGTCGTGGGTGATGAAGAGGACCGCCGAGCCGAAGTCCTGCTGCAACTCCATGATCAGGTCGAGGATCTGCGCCTGCACTGTGACGTCCAGCGCGGTGGTGGGCTCGTCGGCGATCAGCAGCTTGGGGTCGTTGACCAGGGCCATCGCGATCATCGCGCGTTGCCGCATGCCGCCGGAGAACTGGTGGGGGTAGTCGCCGAGGCGGCGGCGGGGGTTGGGGATGCCGACCCGGCCGAGCATGTCGACCGCCCGGTCCCGGGCCACCCGCTTGGACACACGGTGGTGCGCCCGGTACGCCTCGATGATCTGGTCGCCGACGGTGAAGTACGGGTGCAGCGACGACTGTGGGTCCTGGAAGATCATCGCGGCGTTGACGCCTCGTCGTTTGCGGAGTTCGGCGGGCGGCATGCCGACGACCTCCTCGCCGCCGACGGTGATCGAGCCGGTCATCCGGGTGCTGCGCGGGTCGTGCAGGCCCATGATTGCCATGCTGGACACGCTCTTGCCGGAGCCGGATTCGCCGACCACCGCGAGGGTGCGACCCAGTGGCAGGGAGTAGCTGAGCCCCTGCACCGCCCGCACGAGGCCGTCGGCGGTCGGGAAGGTGACGGTGAGGTCGGTGACCTCCAGATAGGACTGCCCGGCGGCGCGGTCGCCGGCGGCGCGGCGGGCGCGGGAGAGCGTCTCGGGCCGTCGGTCCGGGCGCGACAGCAGGTGCGGTTCGGTCATCCCAGCCTCACTCGCGGGTCGAGGATCGTGTAGAGGATGTCGACGAGCAGGTTCATCACGACCAGCACCACCGAGCCGACCAGCACGCCGGCCATCAGCACCGGCAGGTCGTACTGGTTGAATGCGCGCAGGGTCAGCACGCCGAGGCCGGGCAACCCGAACATCGCCTCGGTGAAGATCGCTCCGGTCAACTGGATTGCCAGGTCGACACCGAAGATGGTGGCGATCGGGGTGATCGCGGCGCGCAGGCCGTGGCGGTAGACCACCCGGCGCTCGCTGACGCCCTTCGCGCGGGCGGTGCGGATGTAGTCCTCGCCCAGCGTCTCGATCATCGACGCTCGGGAGTAGCGGGTGTACGAGGCGGCGTTGGCCAGGCCGAGCGTCAGCCAGGCGGCCAGCAACCCGGTCGCCCAGGTGAACGGGTTCTCCAGCAGCGGGTGGTAGCCGGCGTGCGGCAGGAACGTCGCGTACAGCGAGACGAGCAGCGCGACCACGAAGTACGGCACGGCGTTGATGCCGAGCGAGGTGCCGACCATGAGCCGGTCCAGGTAGGTGCCTCGTCTTCGGGCCGCGACGATGCCGGCGAGGATGCCGGTGATCAGGTAGACCACCGCGCCACCGAGGACGATCGAGACGGTGACCGGCAATGCCTGCCCGATCAGCTTGGTGACCGGCTGGCCGAGGGTGTACGAGTAGCCGAGGCAGGGCGCATGGCAGTCGATGGCGAGCCCACCGGAGTGGTAGGTGCGCCCGGCCACGAGCCCTTTCAGATATCCGCCGACCTGCTGCGCGACGGGCTCGTCGAGGTTGAGGCTGGCGCTGATGTCGGCGTAGCGCTCCGGGGTGCAGCGCTGGCCGCAGATCGTTCCGGCCGGATCGGTGGGCGCGACGAAGAACAGCCCGAAGCTGGCGACCAACGTCACGATGACGACGGAGACCGCGCTGGCGACCCGTCGCAGGATGTAGATGAGCACCGCCGAGGCTCCTGGTGGCAGCGGGCCGGGGCTGGGAGCCCAAGCCGGAACGGGGAGGGGGTGGACGCCGACCGGCACAGTGCCGGAGGCCGG
>NZ_JBEZEH010000360.1:0-3084 GCF_040648775.1 Micromonospora sp. NPDC049089 | reverse complement strand
GCCGTGCCGGCGGCACGGCAGCCACCCGACATCACCTGCTCTGCTTCTCCTGACACGGCACGCAGAAGCGGGCGTGCGGGAGGATTTCGAGCCGCTCGGCCGGGATGCTCCGGCCGCACCTCTGGCAGGCGCCGTAGGTGCCGTCGCTGATCCGGTTCAGCGCACCGGTGATCTGCTCGATGTTCTGGCGGGTGGCCACCAGCAGCGCGGCCTGGTTGTGGGCCTCGCCGGGGTCGCCGGTGTCCGCGTTGAGCTCGGTCAACTCCCGCAGCCGAGCCGTCTGGGTGGCGAAGTCGTCCGCCAGGGACGCTCGTAGGTCAGCCAGCCAACTCTGGTCGAGAGTAGGACGATGATCGACGCTCATGATCTGCCTTCCAGGGAAAACGGGTGGGAAAAACAAAAAGGGCCGAAGCTTGGATAGCTTCGCCCTGGCGGTCGTTCTGGGTATGCAACGACTCCGCAGGTGGGCCTCGGCCGGTTCGCATCGGGCACGACGGTGTGTGCGCGGACACGGTGTGCGGCGCGCGGACAACCGGCACCCGCATGTCGGCCTCGGGGCGTGTGGCCGTCGGCACACGCACAGCACCGCCCACCGCCACGTCAGTGGCGGCGGGCGAGCGGAAGGTCACCGGCGGCATGCCCCAACCATAGAGTGGCGTTGCCCTAATGCCAACGTTCAATGATGCTCACTGTTGACCGGTTGTCAGCTCGGGGTGAGGAGGCAGAACTCGTTGCCCTCCGGGTCGGCGAGCACCCGCCACGGGACGTCCTGCCCCAGCTCGATGGGGGTCGCGCCGAGACTCCGCAGCCGGGCCGCCTCGACCTCCGGGTCGTCACCGGGGTACGGACGGACGTCGAGGTGGACGCGGTTCCACCCCCTCTTCACGTCTGGGGTTCGGACGAACTCCAGGTAGGGGCCGACGCCCTTGGCGGAGCGCAGTCTCGCACCCTGATCGTTCACCTCGTGCAGGGTCCAGTCCGTGGCCTCGCTCCAGAACCGGGCCATTGCTCGCGGGTCGGCGCAGTCGACCACCACGGCGGCGATCGGTCCCGTGTCCCGGTAGACCGCCCTGGGCTCCAGCACGCAGAACTCGTTGCCCTCCGGGTCGGCCATGACCGTCCACGGCACGTCACCCTGGCCCACGTCGGCTGCGGTCGCGCCGAGCTCCGTCAGACGGGCGACCACCTGCGCCTGGTGGGCCGCCGAGGTGGTGGCGAGGTCCACGTGCACGCGGTTCTTCACCGTCTTGGGCTCAGACGAGACGATGAGGTCGATACAGACAGCGACCGGGTCCGGGTAGACGAAGCCCTCGGGTTCGAGGTTGGTCACGCCGGGTCCCTCACTGGAGATTTCCCAACCGAGCGCCTGCGCCCAGAAACCGCCCAGCGCGGAGTCGTTCCGAGCCTTCATGTTGATCTGCACAAGCCGCGTCGCCATGCCGCGATGCTAGGGCCTGTGCCGACGTCTCGCTGACCGTCGTAGCCGCCTGCCGCACTACCGTCCGCGATCGTCCGGGAACTGCTCCTTCGTCAGGTGGAGCAGCCACCCCTCGCCGGTGCGGATGAGCGCGTATCGCCGGCGACCGGTGCGGCCGTGCAACGTGAACAGCATCCGGCGGTCGGTGCGATCATGCTCCTCCCACGTGCCGATGTCGGCGATCGACTTGTCGACGTCCTCGTAGGTGAGGTGAGCGAGGTCGTGGTCGGGCACGGCGATCGCGAGCCGGTTGTCGCTGGGGCTGTCCGGTAGACCGCGGGGCACCGCCCACGAGCGCAGCACACCATCTTCCTCAAGCCGCAGGTCGAAGTGCGGTCGTGGTTTGCGGTGGTGGTGCAGGACGAAGGCGGGTGCCACTCCCCCATTGTCGGCACAGACGGGCCCTCCCGCCTGTCGACGCGATCACCTCACGCGGCCGAACCCACAGTCAGCCGATTTTTGCGTGGCACGCATATTTGCGTGTCACGCAATTGGTGCTAGCGTGGCGGCATGACGGGGCTGCGGGAGCGCAAGAAGGCCGAGACGCGTGCGGCGCTTGGTTGGGCTGCGATCCACCTCACCGCGGAGCGTGGCTACGACAACGTCCGCGTCGAGGACATCGCCGAGGCTGCCGGCGTCTCCCCGCGTACCTTCAACAACTACTTCTCCAGCAAGGCCGAGGCGATCGCCTCCCGCCACCTCGACCGCAGCCTGCGCACCGCCGCCGCGCTGCGCGAACGTCCCGCCGATGAGCCGCTCTGGGTGGCGCTCACCCAGGCCGCGCTGGATCAGTTCACGCGCGGCCCCGAGGTCGAAGCGATGCCCTCCCCCGACCACGCCCGGTGGGTGGCCGGCGTACGCACCATGCTCGCCGAGCCCGCGCTACAGGGCGAGCGGCTGCGCGCCACCGCCCTCGCCGAGGCCGAGCTTGCCGCGGCGGTCGCCGAGCGCACCGGCACCGACCTCGCCACCGACATGTATCCGAGGCTCGTCGCGGCCGCCGCCAGCGCCGCCGTCGTCGTCGCCATGCAGCACTATCTCGACAGCGCCGACCCACCCGCCCCGATCGAACGCCTCATCACCGACGCCTTCACCCAGGTCGCCGCCGGCCTCCCGGCCCCACCCCGCTGAAGCTCCGCCCTCACGCAGCACCACCTCACCCACGTCTCCAGCCGCGTCACCGTTCCGCGGCGGGCCGGCCACGTGCCGCGCCTGCCGTGGCGATGACGCACACCCCGAAGGGATCACGACCATGATCGATGTCGCCATCGTCGGAGCCGGCCCCAACGGCCTCATGCTCGCCTGCGAACTGGCCCTCGCCGGCGTGCACCCCGTCGTCCTCGAACGCCACGCCGCGCCCACCGGCGAGCCCCGCGCCAACGGCCTCGTGGGACAGGTCGTCCGCCTGCTCGACCGACGCGGCCTCTACGCGCGGCTCAGCGGTGAGAGCACCCCGCCGGCCCCTCAACCGGCCTTCACCTTCGGCGCGTTCCCGCTGGATCTCACAATGCTCGCGGAGAACCCGCACTACGTGCTCGGAGTGCCGCAAGCCCAGCTCGAGGCCGGTCTCGCCGTCCGAGCCGCCGAGCTCGGAGTCGACCTGCGCC
>NZ_JBEZEH010000359.1:0-3185 GCF_040648775.1 Micromonospora sp. NPDC049089 | reverse complement strand
CGCTCGGTTCGCCGCCGTCGCGGTCGGGCACCAACGGGCAGATGGCGGTGCGGGCGTCCACGATGGCCAGTCGGACCGGCAGCCGGTCCTGGACGCAAGCCGGACCCGGCCTGGTACGACACGGTGATCGAGACGGTGGGGCTGAAGGACCGGCTGGACCACCGCCCGGCGCAGCTCTCCGGTGGGCAGCAGCAGCGGGTGGCCTGCGCGCGGGCGCTGGTCTCCCGCCCCGAGGTGATCTTCGCGGACGAGCCGACCGGCAACCTGGACTCGCGCTCCGGCGCGGAGGTGCTCAACTTCCTGCGGAACTCGGTCCGGGAGCACGGCCAGACCATCGTGATGGTCACCCACGACCCGACGGCCGCCGCGTACGCCGACCGGGTGGTCTTCCTCGCCGACGGTGAGATCGTCTCGGAGCTGATCGAGCCGACCGCCGAGACGGTGCTGGACACCATGAAGAAGCTGGACACTCCGGCCGAGGTGGGCAACTGATGTTCCGCGCGACGCTGAAGAGTCTGCTGGCCCGTAAGGTCCGGCTGATCCTGTCCGGCCTGGCGGTGGTGCTCGGGGTGATGTTCGTCTCCGGCGCGTTCGTGCTCACCGACACGCTGGGTCGCTCCTTCGACTCGGTCTTCGCCGACGGCTTCTCCGAGATCGACGTGAACGTCGCGGCGAAGCCGAAGGTGCAGGTCAATGAGCTGGAGGGCGAGCAGACCGCCGCCCCGCTGCCGGCCGCCCTGGTGGACCGGGTGAAGCAGGTGCCGGGGGCGGCCTCGGCGACCGGTGTGGTCAACGCCGACGGCGCCAGGGTGATCGGCAGCAACGGCAAGGTCGTCACCTCGTTCGGCCCGCCGCAGTTGGGCGAGAACTGGACCGGCGAGAGCGATCTGCTGAAGCTGCGTGAGGGGCGCGCGCCGCAGGCCGAGGACGAGATCGTCATCAACAAGGCGTTGGCCACGGCAGCGAAGGTGCAGGTCGGCCAGAAGGTCGGTGTGCTGACCGCGTTCGAGTCGAAGAAGCGGGAATTCACCCTGGTCGGCGTCTTCGGTTACAGCGGTGACCGAGACTCGATCGGCGGGGTCAACGAGGTCTTCTTCACCACGCCGGTGGCGCAGCGGCTGATGCTGGGCGAGCCGGACGTGTTCAGCAGCATCACCGTGCAGGCCGCCGCTGGAGTCTCGGACGAGAAGCTTCGCGACGACGTTGCCCGCACCCTGGGCGCGGACTTCGAGGTGAAGACCGGCGAGCAGGTGGCAGCGGACGCCTCGGCCAGTCTGAAGGAGGGGCTGTCCTTCTTCAACAAGATCCTGCTCGGCTTCGCCGCGGTGGCGCTGCTGGTGGGCACCTTCCTGATCCTCAACACCTTCTCGATCATCGTGGCGCAGCGGACCCGGGAGTTGGCGCTCATGCGCGCCATCGGGGCCAGCGGCCGGCAGATCATCGGTTCGGTGGTGCTGGAGGCCATCGCGGTGGGGTTGATCGCGTCGGTACTCGGCCTCGCCGCCGGCATCGGGGTGGGCGCGCTGCTGGCGTTCCTGTTCGGCAAGCTCGCCGGTGGGCTCACCCTGGCCGGAATCGGCGTGCCGGCGGCCGCGGTGATCGGTTCGTTCGCCGTCGGTCTGGTGATCACCGTGGTGGCGGCGTTGCTGCCGGCGCTGCGGGCGTCCCGGATCCCGCCGATCGCGGCCATGCAGGACGTGGCCACCCCGGACCGGCCGTTGACCAAGGTCACGGTGGCCGGGTCGCTGGTCACCGGCATCGGCGCGGTGCTGCTGTTCCTCGGGCTCAGCGGCAACGCCGGCGGTCAGACGCTGTCGACCATCCTCGGTGGCGTGCTGTTCGCCTTCATCGGGGTGGCGCTGCTGACCCCGTTGATCAGCCGGCCGGTGGTGAGCCTGCTGGGCGTGATCTTCTCCTGGTCGGTGCCGGGCAAGCTGGGCCGGCTCAACTCTGGGCGCAACCCACGTCGTACGGCGATCACCGCCGCCGCGCTGATGGTCGGCATCGCGTTGGTCACCGGCGTCACGGTGATCCTCGACTCGGCCAAGGGCAGCATCAGCGCGCTCGCCCAGGACACCATCAAGGCCGAGCTGGTGATCGCCGGTCAGCAGGGCGGCCCGCGTCCGCCGACCTTCGACCCGGGTGTGCTGGACCAGGCCAAGGCCCTGCCCGGTGTGCGGTTGGTCGACGGCGAGTACGGCGACATGGGGCGGATCGACGGCGAGAGCACCTGGGTCGCGGCGAGCAGCGACATCGCGTCGCTGCGGCAGATCTTCGGCGCGAAGCCGACCGCCGGTGACATCGACCGGCTCGGGCCGACCCAGATGCTCGCCAGCTCGGACACGGCCACGTCCCGTGGCTGGTCGGTGGGCTCGACGGTCAACGTGCAACTGACCCGGGGCGAGGCACGCACCTACACGATCAGCGGCATCTACGAGTCGTCGCAGCTGACCAACCCGGTGACGCTGCCGGCGACCGCGGCGAAGGACTTCGCCATCCCGCAGCCCATCCAGGGCTTCATTCAACTGGACCCGGGCACCCGGGTGTCCGACGTCCAGCCGCAGGTGGAGGCGTTGCTCGCGGACAGCCCCGAGGTGTCGGTGGCCGACCGGGACGCGTTCATCAAGCAGCAGACCAGCTCGCTCGACGGGCTGCTCACGATGATCCAGATCCTCCTCGCGCTGGCCATCGTGATCGCCGTGCTGGGCATCATCAACACCCTGGCCCTGTCGGTGCTGGAGCGGACCCGCGAGCTGGGTCTGCTGCGGGCGATCGGCCTCCGCCGGTCCCAGACCATGGGCATGATCACCGTGGAGGCGGTGGTGATCTCGGTGTTCGGCGCGCTGCTCGGCGTGGTGGTGGGCACCGGCCTCGGCGCCGCTGTGGTCGAGGCCCTCAAGGACGAGGGCATCACCGACCTGATCCTGCCCTGGGGGCAGATGGGTGTCTTCCTCGGCCTGGCCGCCATCATCGGCGTGGTGGCCGCGGTGCTCCCGGCCGTCCGGGCGGCCCGGATCAACGTCCTGGGCGCCATCGCCCACGACTGATCGGACAAAAAAGGGAGGCCCGGGGTGGGGCCCTCGGGGCCGACACGCGCGGGGACGGGTTTGTGTGGTGCCGCGGGGACGGCCGCGTAGCCCGACCCAGCACTCCGCGGAACGCGGAGCCCAGCGGAACTCCCCGTC
>NZ_JBEZEH010000358.1:0-3205 GCF_040648775.1 Micromonospora sp. NPDC049089 | reverse complement strand
CCACCCCCGCGTCTTTCCCTCTGGCGGGCGGGGGCGGGTGGTGTGTGGGGCCCGGCGGGGGGGGGGCCCCCCGGGGGGGGGCCCCCCCCCGCGGCTGTCGACGAGATCGCCGCTGGCGAACGCTACCTGCGGGCGTACCTGAAGCAGATCAAGGCACCCGGGCTGGCGTACGTGGTCATTCGCGGCGACGAGGTCGTCCAGCGAGGCGCATGGGGCGTCGACGGCGACGGCCGACCGATCACCACGCAGACGCCGTTCCTGCTCGGGTCCACCAGCAAGTCGTTCACCGCGCTGGCGGTGGCGCAACTGGTCGAGGCCGGCCGGATCGACCTCGACACCACCGCCTCCACGTACCTCCCGTGGCTGCGCCTGGGCGACGCGGACACCGCCCGGACGGTCACCGTCCGCCAACTGCTGACCCACACCAGCGGCCTGCCGCAGGTGTGGAGCACCGACCTGACCGACCGCTACGACAACCGCCCCGGCGCGCTGGCCCGCTCCGTACGGGACCTGGCCAGCGTGCGGCCCACCACCGCCGTCGGACAGACGTATCAGTACAGCGACGCCAACTACATGATCCTCGGCGCGCTCGTCGAGAACGTCACCGGCGACACCTTCGGCGGCTACCTGCGCCGTCACGTGCTGGACCCGCTCCAGATGACGCACTCCGCGGCAACCGCCGACGAGGCCCGCGCCGTCGGCATCCCGCCCGGTCACCGGTACTACTTCGGCCGGCCGCAGCGCTTCGCCGCGCCGTTCGACACCGCCGGAGTGCCCTACGGTTTCCTCGCCGCCAGTCTCGACGACCTGTCCCACTACGCCATCGCGCAGCTCGCCGGCGGCCGCTACGGCGACACCCGGATCCTCGGACCGCAGGGCACGCGACAGCTGCACACCGGCACCGTGGCCACCGGTCACGGCACCTACGGGTTCGGGTGGAAGAACAGCACCCTGGACGGCGTCGGCGCCCGCATCGTCTGGCACGCCGGCGCGACCCCGGACTTCTTCACCCATATCGTGCTGGCACCCGACTCGAACCTCGCCGTGATCATCATGACCAACCTCTACGGCCTGCACATGGACGCGCCACTGAGCGCCGGGGCGTTCAACCTCACCCGCATTCTTCATGGCGGCACGCCCGCGACCGCCACCGAAGATCCGATGCAGGTCTGGGCTCTGGTCGGCCTGCTCGGGGTCGCCGCGGTGCTGCTCGCCCTGCTGGCCTGGTCCTGGGCCCGCGTCCTGCACGGGCGCCGGAGCGACCGCGTTCCGCCGGTGCGTTCCCGTGGCCGGACGATCGCCGCCACCATCGCCTGGATCGGTGCCTGCGCGTTGGTGGCCGTCGGCGTCGCCTGGCAGGTGCCGGCCCTCTGGGAGGGCGCCGGGCTGGCCAAACTCCAGTTGTGGGCACCGGATGTCGGTCACGGCATCCGCGTCGTGGTCGTCCTGGCCGCCGCACTCGCGCTGACCCGGCTGGGCCTGGGCGCGCACGCCATGGTCACCGCCCGCCCACCGACCTCGCCCCCGGCGCGAGCACGCGACCGGGCCGTTGACCAGCCCGCCGCCCCTCATGGTGCCGACACCATCCCTGCCAATCACCGCTGATAGTTGCGGCCGCGCGGCACTACGTTTAACGTCTTGGTTAAGTGACTGGAGGCTCTGGTGTCTGGCAGCGATCAACTCAGCGTGGTGTTCTCGGCGCTCGCCGACCCGACTCGACGGGCGATCCTCGCCGAGCTGGCCGACCGCGACGCCACGGTCACCGAGCTCACTGCTCCGCTCCCGATCTCGATGCCGGCGGTGTCGCGGCACCTGAAGGCGCTTGAACGCGCCGGGCTCATCTCCCGCACCCGGTCGGGAAAGTTGCGGATGAGCCGCATCGAGGCCGCCCCGCTGCGCGAAGCGGCCGAGTGGATCGAGCGCTACCGGCGGTTCTGGGACACCTCCCTCACCCGCCTCGACGCCCACCTCGCGGCCGTACAGGCCGCCGACCGCCCAACGGACCGAACGGCCCACGGCCCGGCGATCCCCGGCAGGGAATCCCCGAGCAAGGCTCACGACAAGGAGAATTGATGGACAGCGACAAGCCGCCGATCGTCATCTCGCGCGTGGTGCACGCGCCGCGGGAGCTGGTCTACCGAGCTTTCACCGACCCGGACCACCTGGCGGCATGGTGGGGCCCGATCGGCAACTCACTGCCCCGCGACGAGATGGACTTCGACGTCCGGCCTGGCGGCTACCAGCGGTGGACCGAGGTCTTCCCGACCCAACCCGGCCTGCGAGTAGAGGTCCACATCGACCTCACCGACGTCGTCGACGGCGAACTGATTGACGGCATCGCGCACGTCACCGGGCAACTCCCGGAGGGCATCGCGCCGCACGAGACGAGGATGCGGGTCGAGTTCCACGACGACGCCGATGGACGGACGCGACTCGAGATCCGTCAGTGGCTCCCCGAGCAGTTGTCCGCTCCCGCCAACCAGGGCTGGAACGAGGCCTTCTCCAAACTGGACGCGACACTCAGCAATGCCCAACCCGTCACCGTCGAGGTGTAGCGCCATGGCCAAGCTGATCTACGTGACCAACGTGTCCCTCGACGGTTACATCGAGGACGAACACGGCCGCTTCGACTGGACCCCACCCGACGACGACTACCTCGCGTTCATCACCGACCTCGTTCGGCCCGCGGGCACCTACCTCTACGGTCGGCGCCTGTACGAGTCGATGGCCGTCTGGGAGACCGAGCCCGCTCTCGCCGCACAATCGAAGCTCACTGCCGACTTCGCCGACGTCTGGCAGGCAGCGGACAAGATCGTCTACTCCACCACCCTGAACGCGACGTCGACCGCCAGGACCCGGCTCGAAAAGAGCTTCGACCCCGCATCAGTACGCGCCATGAAAGCCTCGGCCACCAGCGACCTCACCATCGGGGGCGCACACCTCGCGGCGCAGGCATTCAAGGCCGGGCTGGTCGACGAGTGCCACCTGCTGATCCACCCCGTTCTCACCGGCGGAGGCAAGCCCGGTCTGCCCAGCGACACCCGCCTCGACCTGGAGTTGCTGAGCAATCACCGCTTCGGCAACGGTGTGGCGTCCCTGCACTACCGCATCCGCACCTGAGGCGGTGGGGCGGGGGGACCGCGCCCGGCCCGTGGTGGTGGGGCGGGCCGCCGCCGCGCGGCCCGCCCCTGTCCGCGCCCTGGGC
>NZ_JBEZEH010000357.1:0-3244 GCF_040648775.1 Micromonospora sp. NPDC049089 | reverse complement strand
CCCCTTGCCCCCGGTCCGCGGGGTCGGCCCCGCGCCCGGCCGGCCTGCCCAACCTGTTCCAGGTGGCGGCGGCCGCCAGCCCGTACGCGAGGTGCGGGATGATGTCGGAGATCCAGTCGGAGCGGCGCCACGTACGCGGGTCGCTGATCCCGAGCACGGTGATCGACCCGTCGGTCATGGTCATGACGCCCGCGCCGAGCAGACCGGTGGCCACCGGCAACGGCTGACGTCGACCACCGGCGTAGAGCGCGAACCCGACGCCCGCGGCGACGCCCAACCCGTAACCGATCAGCGGCCCGAGGCCCGAGCGGCGGTTGGCCGCCCGGGCCCCGTTTCCCAGGTCGACGTGCGCGATCCCGGCCAGCCGGTCGACGGTCTCCTGGGGGACGTCGCTCTCGGGCCGTCCCCGAAGTGCCATGTCCAGGTAGCTGACCACGTTCAGCGCGGTGCTGCCGACGGCGCCTGCGATCGCGCCGTCGGCCACGTCGACCGTCCTCACTTCGGGTCGCCCGGTTCGCGCTCGCTCTTCGGGCCGTACGTCCGGTCGCCGCGCACCACGCCTCGTTGACCGCGATCCTCCTGGAGGATCCTGTTCGCGACCTGGTTGGCCTTGCCGTCGGGTACTCGGCGTCCGGAGTCGTCGATCGCGTTACGCAACCGCGCGCGCTGCTTGTCGTACGCGTTACTGCCCGGCCGTGGTCCTGGCATCTGTGCCTCCTTCGTCGGTCTGGGCACCTGGTGCTGCCCGCCGTCGCTGGGCGTACCGCGGCCGTCTACCCGTCTGGCGGCGGACCAACCCCGGCGCACTAACGGGGCGCGCGGACCACGACCACCGGGCACTGCGCGTGGTGCAGCATCGACTGGCTCACCGACCCCAGCAGCAACCCGGTCACCTCGCCGCGCCCGCGCCCACCGACGACCGCCAGTTGGGCGGAGCGGGACGCCTCGGCGAGCACAGTGCCGGGTCGGCCGTGCGCCACCTGGCAGGTCAACCGCAGACCCTGGTGGGCCTCGGTGAGCCCGGTCAGCCACCCGGCGAGCATCCGTTCCTGCTCGCCGCGCAACCGCGCCTCGTCGTACACCAGGGGTTGCATGTCGCCCGGGCCGCTGCTGCCGGGATGGCGGTAGGCGTGCACCGCCATCAGCGGCACGCCGAGTGACACTGCGGTCTCGGCGGCGAAGCCCGCCGCCAGCCGGGAGGCGTCCGAGCCGTCCACGGCGACCAGGACCGGCTCGTCGGGGCGTTGCGTGCCGCGCGCGACCAGCACCGGGCAGTCGGCGTACGCGGCGACCTGCACCGCGACCGAGCCGACCAGCAGCGCGGAGAACCCACCCAGCCCGCGATCGCCGAGCACGATGAGCGCGGCGGTGGGGGACTCGCCCACCAGCACCGCGGAAGCCTCTCCGTCGATGATCTCGCCGGAGATCGTCAACCCGGGCACTGTCGCCTCCGCCTCGCGGACCGCGGCCTGGATGAGTTCCTCGGCCCGGTGGCGCAGGCCACCGCCGGGCGGCGCGTCCGGGGCGGGGGAGACGGGTACGTGCAGCAGCGGCCAGATGAAGCCGTGCACGACCCGCAGTGGTCGGTGCCGGCGGGCCGCCTCGGCGGCGGCGAGGCGCACGGCGCGCAGCGCCGACTCCGAGCCGTCGACGCCGACCACCACCGCCGCGTTGTTCGCCGAGTTCACGGCCCACCTCCGCTCGCGGCCAGTATCGCGGGCCCGGACGCCCCCGCGTCGCGATACCGCCGAGCGCGTCCCGGTCGGTACGCTGGCGGCGACCGGGGAGGGAGCGCCGCCGATGGGTGAACCGGACCAGCCGAGCACCGCTCGCATGATCGACTTTTGGCTCGGCGGGCAGCACCACTTCCCCGTGGACGTGGCCGCCGCGAACGCGTTCGAGCAGGCGTACGGGCCGTGCGCGCCGGTGTTCCGCGAGCTGCGGGCGTTCCTGGGCCGGGCGGTGCGGGCCATGGCCGCCCACGGCGTGGACGGGTTCCTGGTGTTCGGCGCCGGGGTGCCGACGATGGGCAACGTGCACGAGGTCGCCGCCGACGCGACGGTGCTCTACACCGACGTCGACCCGGTCACCATCCGACTGGGACAGAGCATCCTCGCCGGCAGCGACCGGGCCGGCTACGGCTTCGGCGACGCGACCGACATCGGCACCGTCGACCCGGCGCAGCTGCACCGTTTCGTGCCGGGGTGGGGTCGGCGGCCGGTCGGAGTGGTCTTCCTGGGGTTGGCCGCGTTCCTCGACGACGCCACGCTGACCCGAACCCTCGACGAGCTGTACGCTGCCGCGGCGCCGGGCAGCCTGCTCGCTGTGGACTTCGACACCGAGGAGCTGGCCGGTCACCCGCAGGCGCTGGCCATGATGGGGCCGCAGTTCCGGATGCGTCCACCGGCGGCGTTCGCGCCCCTGCTGGGTCGGTGGGCGCCGACGGCGGACGGGATCGTCCCGGTTGCCGAGTGGCGCCCGGAAGGCCCGCTGGCCGAGGTGCCCGACGCGTTCCACGGTGTGCTCGCGACCCGCGCGGGTGACTGACCGCGCCGATCACCCGTCCGGTGACGTCCGTATGATGCTTGCCCTACAGCAAGCTTCGGGGGAGGTCGACGATGGTAGACGCGCCGGACGTGGTGTCGCGCGCGTTGCGCGAGGCTCCGCCCGACCAGTTGGCGGAGGCGGCGGACCGGGCGATCCGGTCCGCGATGGGCGCGCTGCGCACCGACGTCTTCGTCGCCGACTACCGGATCAGCGGCCTGTGGCCGGTGCTGGATCCGGACCTGCCGGCGGCCGGTTTCCTGGCCTGCCACACCATGGCGCAGCGCTGCTTCAGCAGCCAGCAGCCGGTCCGCGACGGTGAGGGCCCCTGCCGGCTCTACCTGCCGTTGACCGTGTGGGGCGAGCGGCTGGGTGTGCTGCTGATCGAGCTGCCGGCCGTACCGAACGCGGCGGTCACCGGTCGGGCGACGGACATCGCCGCCGCTCTGGCGGTGGCGATGCGCGCGGCGGACCGGGAGACCGACCGCTACCGGCGGGCCCGCCGTCGGGAGCGACTGACGATGGCCGCCGAAATGCAGTGGGATCTGCTGCCCGGTCGTGGTGTGTCCCACCACGCGTTGGGGGGGGGCGGGCGGCGCGGACCGGCGGACCCCGGGGGTGGGGGCCACGTCGCCTGGTGGCGTGACGGCGACCGTCACACCCTGACGGTGCGCAACGGCGAGGGCAACGGCCAGGCGGC
>NZ_JBEZEH010000356.1:0-3273 GCF_040648775.1 Micromonospora sp. NPDC049089 | reverse complement strand
CGCCAGGTCGGCGCCGGCGAGCAGGTCGGCCACGTCGGTGCGGTGCCCCAGCAGGGTCACCGGGGCGCGGGCGGCGGAGGTCCGCGCGGCGAGCGGCAGATACGCCGGCCCGCTGCCCGCGATCACCACGACCGGCGGCGGGGTACGCGTACGCCAGCGGGCCGCCGCGTCGATCAGCACGTCGTAGCGCTTCTGCGGGTGCAACCGACCGACCGAGACGATCAACGGCTGGTCCGGGCGGACGCCGAACTCGGCGCGTACCGCCGCCGGGCGTCGACGCGGCACGGGCAGCGTCGGCGCGGCGACCGGGGCGAGCCGGGCGTCGACGGCACCCACCTCGGCGGCCCGCCGCACCAGGTCCGCGGAGGCACCGAGCGCCACCCGCACACCCCGGGCGACCACCCGTTCGACGAGCCGGGACACCCCGCCCCGCAGTCCCCCGGCGAGCACCGCGTTGTGCCAGGTGACGATCAGCGGGACGGCCGGACGGGCCAGCACGGCGACCAACCCGGCCCGCAGGCCGTGCGCGTGCACCACGTCGACGGTGGCGGCGGCGAGCGCCCGGCGCAGCGTGAGCACCGCCCGCGCGTCGGCCGGAGTCGGGCTGGCCGGGATCTCCACCGCCTCGAACCGCGCACCGACACCGGTGAAGTCGAACTGCTCCTCGGTGGCGGCGGGCCCGCAGACCAGGACTGTCGTGCCGCCCGCGACGAGACCGCGGGCCACCGAACGGACGTGCTGGCCGACCCCGCCGGTGCTGGACGCGAGCACCAACGCGACGGTGCCCGACCAGCCGGCGGGCAGAGGTGGCTCAGTCATCGCGTCGCCGTCTCCTTCCCGTCGCCCCGCTGCGCGGAGCCCGCGCCCGGTGTCGGCGCACCGCCGGACGGCCCCCGCCGGCCCAGACGCCGCAGCACCCCGGCGAGCAGTGGCTGTACGTCCCGCCGGTCGACGAACCAGACCACGGCGAGGAACACAACCCCAACCAGAACCCCGGACAGCATGCCCTGACCGAACGCCACCGCCGTCGTCGGGGTGCCGCCGTCCGACTGATCGAGCCAACGGCTGAGGCCCAGCCCGGCGAGCCCGGCGAGCACACCGGCGAGGCCACCGGCCGCTGCGGCCCGTGCCGCTCCCGCGAGGGCGGGACGGCCGGCGCTACGCCGCACCGCCAGGAGCAGCAGGGCGCCCAGCACCAGCATCCCCACCGAGTTCGCGGCCGTCACCGCAAGCACCCGGTCCCGCAGGGGCAGCACCGCGCCGAGCAGCAGGACGACGGCCGGCACCACCAGGAAGCCGACCGCCGTGGCGAACGTCGCCGCCCGCGTCTCGCCCCGCGCGTAGAGCGCCCGGGTGAGCACCGCGAAGAGGCCGTAGCCGACCAGGCCGGGGGCGTACCCGATGATCGCGGCGGCGGCCGTCGACGCGGTGTCCGCCGGGAAGAAGAAATGCCCCACCGGCCCGGCGGTCCCGATCAACGCGGCCGTGCCGAGGCAACTGAACAGGAGCACGCCACGCACGGCCGGCGCCAGGGTAGCCCGGTAGGTGCGCTCGTCTCCGGCGGCCCGCGCCGCCGCCAGGGTCGGGTAGGCGGCGATCGCCAGCGGCACCGCCAGCACCGCCCACGGCAGCAGGTAGACGGTCTGCGCCAGGTTGTAGACGCCCGGGTTGCTCCGCGCTCCGGCGGTGACCTGGTTCAGGCTGACGATCAGCGCGATCTGCTGGGTGGTGACGGTGACCGCGCCGGCCACCGCCAACCCGCCGACCCTCGCCCGCGCGTCGGCGGGAAACCCGAAGCCGGGTCGCAGCCCGAGGCGCAACCGGCGGACCGGGATCAGCAACGACAACGACAGCACCACCACGCCGAGGGTGGTGCCGCCGGAGAGCAGCAACTCACCTCCGGCGCTGACCCCGCCGACAGTGGCGTACCGGCCCTGCGTGACGGTGAACCCCAGGTACACCAGGATGACGGTGAGGCTGGACAGCAACGGGGCGAGCACCGGCCACGCGAAACGGCGGTGGGCCTGGAGCACCCCGGTGAGCACGATGCCGACCCCGTACAGCGGCAGTTGCGGCGCGAAGACCCGCAGCATCCGCACGCCGCTCTGCTGCTGGGCGGTGGTCAGGTGATGGCCCAGCGACTCGACCACCGGACCGGCCAGCAGCACCACGAGCAGCGCGAGGGGAACCAGCAGGGCCAGCGTCCAGGTCAGCAGCGCGCCGGTGGTCCGGGCCACGGCCGTCCGGTCGCCCGCCGCGACCGCACCGGCGAGCAGCGGTACGACGAGGCTGGCCAGGGCTCCCCCGGCGACGATCTCGAAGATGAAGTTCGGCACCGCGTTGGCCACCACGTAGGTGCCACCGAGGTCGGTGGGCGCCAGGCTCCAGGTGAACACGGCGGTACGGCCGAAGCCGGCGAGTCGGCTGGCCACGGTGAGGACGGCGATGAGCGCGGCTGCCCCGGCCAGCCGGCCGGCGCCGGCGAGGGGTGCCGGTCTGGTCACGTCAGTCGGCGCGTCGGCCCAGTGCGTCGAGCTCGCGCAGCCCCGGGGTCCGCTGGATCACCGCGGTGAAGCTGACCTTCTCGCTGGCGGCGGTGAGCCCGGCCAGGACGGCGAGCAGACCGGCCCGGCCGAGCGGGCCGGTCCGGGCGGCGAGCGCGACGCCGAGCACCGCCCCGAGCGCGTTCGCGCCACTGTCGCCCAGCATCACGTCCTCGGCCAGGTCGTCACGGAGCAGACCGGCGGCGGCACCGGCCGCACCCGCCGCGATACCGCCCTGCGGGCCGCCGGTCAACGGCGCCGCGAGCAGCAGCCCGGACTTGAGGGCGCGGCCCGGCCGCAGGTCGAGCAGGTTGAGCAGGTTGGCCGTGCCGGCGATCACACCGGCACCGAGCAGCACGTCGACGCCCCGGCCGAACGCACCGTGCCGCTGCCGGCGCGGGTGCGCGGCGACCCGGGAGTCGGCGGCGAGCAGCGCGGCGGCGCCCAGCCCGACAGCGCCCACCCCGACGACCTTGACCAGACCGGCGGTGACCCGCCCCTCGCGCAGCGCGGCGAGGTGCCCGGCGAAACCCTTGGCCGCCTTCTGCTCCGGCCGCGCGCCGACCACGTCGTCGTACAGGCCGACACCGCCCGCGCCGAGACCGGCGACCAGGGCGGCCCCACCGGCGGCGCCGCCGGTGGCACCGAACGCGCCGGCGGCGGCAGCGCCGGCGGCGGGCGCCGGCCCGGCGGCCAGGCGGGCCGGGCGGCCACGGAAGTTGGGGCGTGC
>NZ_JBEZEH010000355.1:0-3289 GCF_040648775.1 Micromonospora sp. NPDC049089 | reverse complement strand
GCTCGGAGTCGACCTGCGCCGCGGCCACGAGGTCGTCGACCTCCGCCAACGCCTCGACGCGGTCGAGGTCCACCTCGCCGACGGTACGAAGCTCACCAGTCGCTTCGTCGTTGGTGCCGACGGCGGCCGCAGCGTGGTGCGCCGACTCGCCGGTATCGACTTCCCCGGTGTCACCAACGACCGGTCGATCTCCCGCACCGCGACGGTGATCGTGCCTGCGTCGTCCCTCGACCCTGAGACGGGCGGCCTGCGCGTCCCCGGTAACGGTGTCGTCCCGCCGTTCCAGCACACCCGCACTGCGCGTGGCCTGATCGCCTGGGCCCCGTTCCCCGGCCGCCCGGCGATCCTGAGCACGACGGAGTGGCCCGACCCGCCAACGAACGACGCGACCCCGATGAGCCTGGCGGAACTCCGTGCCAGCGTCGCCCGGGTGCTCGGTGCCGACATCCCTTTCGGCGCGCCTGACGGCCCCGGCCTGCTGCGGCGCCTGACCGGCCGCAACACCCGCATCGCCGCCCGCTACCGCGCCGACCGGGTGCTGCTGGTCGGCGACGCCGCGCACGTGCACCCCGCGATGGGCGGCCCCGGCCTCAACCTGGGCCTACAGGACGCGGTCAACCTGGGTTGGAAGCTCGCCGCCACGGTGCGCGGCTGGGCACCGAAGGGCCTGCTCGACACCTACGAAAGCGAGCGTCGCCCCGTCGCCGAACGGGTCGTCATGTCCACCCAGGCGCAGTCGGCGCTCATCGGCCCTGGCGACGAGATCAGCGGCTTGCGGGAACTCTTCGCCGAACTGCTGCGCAAGCCGGAGGTGACCGGGCACATCGCGGCGTTGATGTCCGGTGCGGACATCCGCTACCCCGCCGATCCCGCCGACCCTCTGGCCGGCCGCTGCGCGCCCGACGTGGTCGTGCACACCGAGCACGGTGCGACACGCCTCGCCGAGCTGACCCGCACCGCCCGGCCGCTGCTGCTGGACTCCACGGGTGCCTACGCCGGGATCGCCGCACCATGGCGAGACCGGGTCGACATGGTCACCGGCTCACTGGAGGGCACGACAGCGGCCGCGTTGCTCGTACGCCCCGACTGCTTCATTGCCTGGTCCGCCGGGGACGCCGCCACGCTGCGCGCCTCGCTCGCCCACCACTTCGGCCTTCCACGATGACCACGAACCCATTTCGGGCTGGCCCTCTTCAACGTGTCTTTGGGTCGTACGCCTGCCAGTCCTCGAGCGGAGTGAGCGGAACCGGCACGGGCCGCTGTGCGGTCGTCGTCAGCTCGATCCGCTGGCCTTCGGTCGCCGACCGGAGCAGGCTGGTCATGGTTTCGAGTACGTGCAGTGCGACCTCGCCGTCAGCGCGCGGGGCACGCTGATCGTCGGCCCTGACCAGGTCGATCAGGCCGATGCCCCGGGAAGCCTTGGCGTAACCGGCCTGCGGTTCGAGAGCGCGCCAGTCGGTGTCGCCGAGCGCGAAGAGGCGGACCTCACCGTCGAAGTAGTTCGGGTCGGGCACGGCGAGCGTGCCGGCCTCGCCGTGCACCTCGATCGGTACGGCCGTCGTCCGGACGCCGTCGAAGCTCGTCGTGATGGTGGAGAGCGCACCGTTGGCGTGCTCCAGTACGCCGGTGAGGTGGGTGTCCACCCCCACCGGGATCCGCTGCCCGGTGCGGGGGCCCGAGCCGATGACGCGCTCGGCGCGCAGGCGGCTGGCGGCGCCGGTCACCGACCGGACCGGCCCGAGCAGATGGATGAGCGCCGAGATGTAGTACGGCCCCATGTCCAGCATCGGGCCGCCGCCCGGGGCGTAGTAGAAGTCGGGATTGGGATGCCAGCGCTCGTGCCCCGGAGTGACCATGACGGCCGACGCGGACATCGGGCGGCCGATGAGCCCGCCGTCGATCGCCGCCCGCGCCGTCTGCGTGCCCGTACCCAGGACGGTGTCCGGCGCGCACCCGACGCGGACGCCGGCCGAAGCGGCCCGATCGATGATCGAGCGGCCGTCCGGGAACGTCACGGCGAGCGGCTTCTCCACATAGACGTTCTTGCCGGCGTCGATCGTGTCCAGCGAGATGTCGGCATGGGCTGCGGGGATGGTCAGGTTGAGCACGGTCTGCACGTCCGGGCGGGCGAGCAGCCGCTCGACGCTCATCGCCTCGGCTCCAGGAATCGTGGCCGCGACCTCGGCCGACCGGAAGGCGTCGAGGTCGGCCACCGCGACGATGTCGATCTCAGGGTGGTCCGTGAGAGTGTCCAGGTATGCGCGGGAGATGACCCCGAGACCTATGACGCCGACGCGGTGCGGGTCGCCCACACCATCCCCCTCTCGATCACGGTACGGACATCCGCGTGCTCCAGCACGTCGAGGCTGTGCCCGGGGGTCGTCACGACGACGCGCCCGGCACCCCACTGTCGGGTCCAGATGGCCGGTGAGGTGACCGGCCGATGCCACGGATGCCACGCCTGCGTCGGGTGGGTGGTCACGGCCAGTACGTCGATCAGGTCATCGTGCAGCACCCAGTACTGTTCGGTGACCAGGTCGAAGTCCTCAATGCCCGCAGTGATCGGGTGCTCCCGGCCGAGGTCGGTGACGCGCACCGTGTGCGGCAGGAAGTTGTCCTCCGGGCCACCGTGACGCTCACACGGCTCAAGGCCCGGATGGGTCGCGAACTGGCCGCCCACCAGGTGCAGGTATTCGGCTGACGCGCGAAACGAGTCGACGATGCCGCCGTGCCAGCCGGTGAAGCCCGTGCCGGCGATGACCGCCGCGCTGAGGCCCGCCACCTGGTCCGCGGTGATCTGCGACATCGTTATGCACTGCACGACGAGGTCGGTCTCGGCCATCTCGGCGGTGTCGGCGTAGACCTCCGTCGACTCCTCGACCCGTACGGCATAGCCGCTACGTTCGAGGAAGGGGAGGAACAACTCCGTCGCCTTGACCGGCTGGTGCCCCTCCCAACCGCCCCGAACCACCAGTGCTCTCCGCTGCGCCACCGTCGCTCCCTTCCACGGTCCGTCGCCACCGGGCTGGCCGCTCCCCGCCCCGACGACGGGTCGCCGATGCCCAAACGTGCCGAGCACCGAAACCGTACCCGTGGTCGCCGACAAAGCCGACGTACGCCGGCTGCCGGATTCCACTCTGCCCGGTCGGCTTGGCCCGCACCACGAGCGACACCGGCTCCGGATCGGCGCGGAGGCGCGGACGGGCCGAAGCGATCGCCGCCCGCGCCGACGCCGGGGCGAGCACCCCGATGCGCGCACGGTCGTGACCTACCGGACACCCTCGTCGAC
>NZ_JBEZEH010000354.1:0-3326 GCF_040648775.1 Micromonospora sp. NPDC049089 | reverse complement strand
CGCCCCCGGGCCGCGCCGCGCTCCGCCGCACGACCCACCTCCCCCCCGGCGCCGACCCCCCCACCGGGGGGGCGCCCCCCCCCCCCCCCCGGCCCCCCCCCCCCCCCCCCCCCGGGGGGAACCTGCTGCCAGCAGTGCCTCACCAACCACTGGCAGCGGGTTGGTGCGTGAGCTACCCGATCAGAGCGCCGGGTAGGCGTTGCGCATGAGCTCCTGGAACTGGGCGGAGAACCAGGCACCGGAGATCGGCGCGTTGCCCAGAGCCCCCGACGGGTTGTTGCCGTTGCGGGCGTTGCCGCCGTACGTCGGGTCACACATCCGGTCGAAGCCCTTGCCCTCGTTGTTCGGGATCTCGCTGCTGGAGCCGTCCGACTCGCCCGGCGGCTTCACCCAGACGTAGGCGTCGATGCCCGTCGCCGGGTTCGCCCGGGGCCGCTCACCGAGACCGGCACCGGCCTGGTTGCACCAGTTGCCGAGGTGCGCCCGGCGGTCGATGCGGCCACCGTTGACGTAGGTGTCGACGCTCGTCGTCGCGCCCGGCCCGGTGGGTCGAGCGGAGCCGCCCCAACCGTTGCGGGAGGTGTCGATGAGCATGCCGATGTTCGAGTTGAAGCCCAACGAGACCAGCTTGGTCCGGAACGCCTGGGCGAACGACAGCTCGTCGACGTAGTAGTTCCAGTCGACCCACTTGGACTGCCGCACCGTCTGGCCGTTCACGTTGTCGGTGACCTTGAAGTACGGCTCCTGGAGCGCCGAGTAGTTCGCGGTGTTGGTGATGAATCCGTGCACGTTGTTGACCGTGCTGCCGGAGGCGACCGCGGCGGTCTTCAGGATTTCGGCGCTCGGGTTGAAGTTGCTGTCCCAACCGAGCCAGCCGTGGTGGCCGGAGTCGATGTAGTTGTAGACGTTGCCGATCGCGCCAAGCTTGGCCAGGGCGTAGCCGACACCGTTGACGTAGGCGCCGTTTGCCTTGACCGTGTCGCACATGACCGTGCCGCCAGGCTGGCCAGAGGTGTTGGTCACCAGGTTCGGCAGCGAGTCGATCTCGATGATGTTGATGATCCGCAGGCTGCTGTACTTCGACTGACCCTGGATCGCGGCAATCGGGTCGATGTACTCGGCCTTGTACCTCGGCAGCTCGTTCGGGCCCAGCTCACCGTTCGAGGCGAGCGCGGAGCAGTCCCGGCCGGGCAGGTTGTAGATCACGAACTGGATGTAGCCGGCACCTTGGCGCAGCGCCTCGTCCAGGTGCTCCTTCACCCCGAAGGCCCCGTTGGAGCTGCTGTTCGGCGTGCCGTTGATCGCGGCGATCCGGTCCAGCCAGACGGCGGTGGGGTTGTTGGAAACCCGGCTTCCGCCGGCCTCGGCGTCCGCCTTGGCCTTCCACTCGGGGTTCACGTAGCCGCGGACCCCGACGTACGGGTTGTCGACCTTGGTGCCGGGCGGCGGGTTGGTGGTGGGCGGCGGGTCGGTAGGCGGCGGCGTGGTGGGCGGCGGGTCCGTCGGCGGGGGCGTGGTCGGCGGGGGCGTCGTCGGCGGGGTGGTGCCACCGTTGCAGACCACGCCGTTCAGGGTGAACGAGGTCGGCTTCGGGTTGCTGCCGCTCCACGCGCCGTTGAAGCCGATGCTCGTCGACGCGCCGGTGGCCAGGGTGCCGTTGTAGGACATGCTCCGGGCGGTGACCTGGCTGCCGGACTGGGTGTACGTGGCCGACCAGCCCTGCTGAACCCGCTGGCTGGAGTTGGGGAAGGTCCAGCCGAGCGTCCAGCCGTTCAGCGGGTCGCCGACGTTCTTGATGGTGATGTTCGCGGTGAAGCCGCCCTGCCAGTCGTTACTCGTGTACGCGATGTCGCACTGCGTCGCGGCCTGCGCCGCGGTACCCGGAATCGTTACGAGCCCACCGGCGACCAGGGCACCCGCGCCGGCGAGCGCGAGGGCCCGGCGTGGGCCGGTTAACCTTCTCCACACATTCATGCCACTGATCTCCTTGGGCGAGACCGGGCCCACGTACGGCCCGGCGGGACGGCCCGATGGGCGTCCTGCACGGACGGCCGTCGGCGCCACGGGATTCTTTGGGGGGCGCCCGACCCGGACGGGCGATAGTGGTGGTGGTGCCCGACCGATGCGTCGGCCGGTCGATCGGCGGCGGGTGCGTCGCCCGGTGAAACCGGGTGCCCTCGACTCCCTGCCTGCACGGTGTGGCTCTCAGAACCGCGTTCGCCGATTCTTGCATGGGAGCGCTTCCATGGCAATGGCTCGATGCGTTGCCGGAGCCGCTTCGGACGATACCTCCGAGCACGCCGGACCGGCACGCACCGCCCGGAGCCGCAGCTATCGGATGCCGGGGCAGGCCAGGAACGGGGAGCGCGCAACACCGCGGCACACCCAGAGGCCCCGGGATACCTGACACGACACTCAGCGCGTCGAAAGCCGCGTACCACCCCTTCACCTCTTACTTGGATCAAAGGTAAAACGCGAATCTTTCACTTCATAAGTCATGAAACGGTCTAACGTCGGTCTTAGCTCGGTTGTCGCCGAGCTCAGGACAACAGGGATGGAGTGACGCAGGTCATGGCTAAGAAGATGCTCGGGAAAGTCGTTGCGGGCGCCGCGCTCGGCGGCGCGTCGCTCCTGGTGTTCGCACCGGGGATCGCGTTCGCCGACGGCCACGACGACGGCAAGGTCTACGCCAAGCCGCACGTCGTCAAGGCTGGCGACGAGGTCAAGCTCCTCGAGATCTGCCCGGATCGGCAGGAGCACGCGTACGTGTGGTCCAAGGTCACCGGCAAGGTCAAGCTCAAGCCGGCGGATGAAGACCGGGGCGAGGACCGCGAGTGGCGTGAGGAGGAGGACTCCTCCGACCACGACAAGGGCAAGGACGAACACGGCAAGGACGAGAACGGCAAGGACGACAAGGGCAAGGACCACGAAGGCAAGGACGACAGCGGCAAGGACGAGCACGGCAAGGACGACAAGGGCAAGGACGACAAGGGCAAGGACGAGAACGGCAAGGGTGGCCAGGGTGGCGGCGCTGCCGCCGACGCCTACGGCGACGAGGGCAGCAAGGACTGGAAGGGCGAGGAGCACGGCCAGGACGCCGAAGAAGGCCGTGACAAGAAGGACTGGGACTCCAAGGACGAAGACAAGAAGGACTGGGAGTCCAAGGACGAGCACGGCTCGGAATACGGCTCGGACAAGGGCTGGGAGAACAAGGACGAGCACGGCTCGGAATACGGCTCGGACAAGGGCTGGGAGAACAAGGACGAGCACGGCTCCGAGTACGGCTCGGACAAGGGCTGGGAGAACAAGGACGAGCACGGCTCCGA
>NZ_JBEZEH010000353.1:0-3384 GCF_040648775.1 Micromonospora sp. NPDC049089 | reverse complement strand
GATCGCGTCGATGTCGATCGCCGCCGGCAGGTCGTCGACGTAGTTGGCGAGGAAGTCGCCCTTGCCGGTCTTGCGGCCCAGGTCGCCGGCGGTGACCATCCGCTGGAGCAGCTCCGGCGGAAAGAACTTCTCGTCGGCGGTGTCGGTGTAGATGTTCTTCGAGGCGTGCAGCAGCACGTCCACGCCGGTCAGGTCGGTGGTGGCCAGCGGGCCCATCGCGTGCCCGAAGCCCAGCCGGCAGGCGGTGTCCAGGTCCTCGGCGGACACCACGCCGGACTCGACCAGCTTGACCGCCTCCATCACCAGGGCGGAGATCAGCCGGGTGGTGACGAAGCCGGCGATGTCCCGGTTGACCACGACGACCGTCTTGCCGATCTCCTCGGCGAAGGCCCGCGCGGTGTCCAGCGCGGCGTCGCTGGTCTTGTAACCGCGCACCAGCTCGCAGAGCTGCATCATCGGCACCGGGGAGAAGAAGTGGGTGCCGACCACCGCCTCGGGCCGCTCGGTCACCGCGGCGATCTGGGTGACCGGGATCGCCGAGGTGTTGGTGGCGAGCACCGCGTCCGACTTGCAGATCTTGTCCAGAGCGCGGAACACCTCGTGCTTGATCTCCAACCGCTCGAAGACCGCCTCGACCACGATGTCCGCGTCCGCCGCCGCCTCCAGGTCGGTGGTCGGCGTGATCCGAGCCAGCGTCGCCTCGACCTCGGACGCCTCGATCTTGCCCTTCTCCGCGAACTTCTCCAGTGACTTTCGAATACCGCCCAGACCCCGGGTGGTGGCCGCCTCGTCCAGGTCGCGCAGCGTCACCTGCCAGCCCGCCTGCGCCGCCACCTGGGCGATGCCGGAACCCATCAACCCGGCCCCGACGACCGCGAGTCGACCCGCCATCTGCTTCTCCCTCGCTGCGATTGAGTGCCTGCCTGCACCCTAGTCGGCGAGCCTGAACGATGGCTAAGTGGTGGTCGGGCCGGGTCGTGGGGGGCTCAGATCTCCAGTGACGGTTCCTCCGGGGTGGTGCCCCGCTCGACCGCCACCCCGAGCGCACGCAGGTCGGCCACGAAGTCCGGGTAACCCCGGTCCACGTGGTGCACGTGGGACACCTCGGTGACCCCCTGCGCGCACAGCCCGGCGATGATCAGCCCGGCGCCGGCGCGGATGTCGGTCGCCTGCACCGGTGCGCCGGAGAGCCGGCCCCGTCCACGGACCACCGCGTGGTGCCCATCGGTCTTGATGTCCGCGCCGAGCCGCATCATCTCGTTGGCGAACATGAACCGGCCGTCGAAGATGTTCTCGGTGATCAGGGAGGCACCGTCGCTGACGGCCGCCAGCCCAATCGCCATCGGCAGCAGGTCGGTGGCGAAACCGGGGTACGGCAGCGTAACCACGTCCACCGCCCGGGGCCGCTCGTCCATCCGTACGCGGAAGCCGTCCCCCCGGGTCTCCACCAGCGCGCCGGCCGCCACCACCTTGTCCAGGGCGACCTCCAGGAAGGCCGGGTCGAGCCCGGTCACCGTCACGTCGCCGCGGGTCATCGCCGCGCCGAACGCCCAGGTGCCGGCGACGATCCGGTCCCCCACCGTGGCGTGGCGCACCGGACGCAGACCGGGCACACCGGTGATGCGCAACGTCGACGTGCCCGCGCCGACGATGCGCGCGCCCATCTGGTTGAGCATCGTGCAGATGTCGACGATCTCCGGCTCCCGGGCCGCGTTGTCGATCATCGTGGTGCCCTGGGCCAGCACCGCTGCCATCACCAGGTTCTCGGTCGCGCCGACGCTGGGAAAATCCAGCACGATGTCCGCGCCGCGCAGCCCGTGCGGGGCGGATGCGATGACGAACCCGTGCTCACCGGAGATCTCCGCGCCCATCCGGGTCAGCCCGGAGATGTGCATGTCCAACCCACGCGACCCGATCGCGTCACCGCCGGGATGGGCCACCCGCACGTACCCCCGGCGGGCCAGCAACGGGCCGAGCACGCAGATCGACGCGCGCAACCGTCGGACCAGGTCGTAGTCGGCCTCCGCGCCCGGCTGCTCGGGTACGTCGATCGTCACCGACCGGGACCGGGCCACACCGCCCCGGGCGACCATCGGGTCGACCGGGTCGTCCGCGTCGAACTGGACGTCGCAGCCCAGCCGACGTAGCACCTCCCCCATGATCGCGATGTCGGTGATCCGGGGGACGTTGGTGATCACACTGCGGCCCGGCGCGAGCAGCGCGGCGGCCATCAGCTTCAACGCCGAGTTCTTGGCACCGACCACATGCACGGTGCCGGACAGTCGGGCGTCACCGCGTACCCGGATGACGTCGACATCGTTGACCGTCGAATCGCCGGCGTCGCCGGGGCCCACCACCACCGGCCAGCCGGCGGTGCTGTCCGGCCGCGCCGGGATCGTCAGGTCGGGAATCCGTAGGCTGTGCGTCATGGCCGTCCACCTCACGCGCATCTACACCAAGGCCGGCGACGCCGGCATGACCAGGCTGAGCAACAACGAGCAGGTGCCGAAGACCGATCCGCGGATCGCCGCGTACGCGGATGTCGACGAGTGCAACGCGGCGATCGGCGTCGCGCTCGCGCTGGGAAACCTCGACGAGGAGCTTCGCGGCGTGCTGGGGTCGGTGCAGAACGACCTGTTCGACGTCGGCGCCGACCTGTCCACCCCGGTCGAGCCGGAGCCGAAGTACCCGCCGCTGCGGGTCACCGAGGAGTACGTCGAGCGCCTGGAGGGCTGGTGCGACGAGTACAACGCACGCCTGAGCAAGCTCGACTCCTTCATCCTCCCCGGCGGCACCGCAGGTGCGGCGCTGCTGCACGTGGCGCGGACCGTCGCCCGGCGTGCCGAACGGGCAGCGTGGGCGCTGGTCGGCCACGATCCGGACCGAACCAGCACGCTCCCGGCAAAGTATCTCAACCGGCTCTCCGATCTGCTCTTTATCCTGTCAAGAACGGCAAATCCGGCAGGAGACGTGCTATGGGTGCCGGGCGGCAAGCGCTGAACGCTTGGCGCTCCGCACCACGTCGAGGTCTGAGTTCCCACTCTGCCCGCCACCACGCGTAGCCAGGGCCGACTCCTCGCGAGCCAGGCCGACCAGTACCCGGGCCCCTCGGCGAGTCCGACTGGCCGGCGCCTCGATCAACTCGGGTTTCTTGATGTCGGGGCATCCCAACCACCAGAACACCCCGACATCAAGAAAGCCGAGTCGATCAACCAGCCCGACGCGCTGCGCGCCGAGGAGGCTGGACTCAACGGCATCGGTAACGGCAGGTGAGAAAACCACGCCAGAACGGCGGACAGTGCCAACGAAGGGTTTCCGGGGGAGCCCGCCCGGCGCAGGGATCAAGCCTGACCGCCCGGAGCCGGGCGGGCTCCCCCGAAAACC
>NZ_JBEZEH010000352.1:0-3395 GCF_040648775.1 Micromonospora sp. NPDC049089 | reverse complement strand
GGACCACCCGGACACCGCGACATCATGAGAGCCGAGTCGATCACGGCCATTGAGCTGCGTAGGGCCTGGTCTGACGACCGGTGACCGTCCAAGATCTGCGGATTGTTCATCAAGCGGTAGCCTTGGCTGGTGCGAGTACGTGTCGAGCAGACCGCCCTACCCGGGATCGGGGTACGTCACGATCTGGTGACGGAGTCCGGACGCCGCCTGGGCGTCGTCTCCCATCGCAATGGCCGCCGTGATCTCGTTTTCTACGATCCCGACGATCCCGATGCCTGCCAGGCGGACATTCCGCTCACCGACGACGAGGCTGAGGCTCTGGCCGACATCCTCGGCGCGTCGCTGATGCTCGGTCAGCTCTCCGGGCTCCGCGAGCAGGCCGCCGGTCTGCTCACCGAGCAGATCGCCATCACGGCCGGCTCTCCGTACGTCAACCGGAAGCTCGGCGACACCAAGGCGCGTACCCGCACCAGCGCCTCCATCGTGGCGGTGCTGCGCGAAGGCGAAGTAATCGTCTCGCCACTCCCCTCCTTCCGCTTCGCAGCCGGCGACGTGGTGGTCGTCGTCGGGACCCGCAGAGGTCTCGACGGTGTGTCCGCCATCCTCGCCGACAGTGACCCGGACGGCTGAGGCGGATGCACGATTTCACCACGCTGCTCATCGAAGTCGGTGCGCTGCTGTTGCTGCTTGGCCTCCTCGGCCGGCTGAGCCGGCGCTTCGGCCTCTCGCCCATTCCCCTCTACCTGCTCGCCGGGCTCGCGTTCGGGCACGGCGGGCTACTTCCGCTCGCCGCCAGCGAGGAGTTCTTCGCGGTCGGCGCCGAGATCGGCGTCATCCTGCTGCTGGTGATGCTCGGCCTGGAGTACTCGGCCAACGAACTGGTCGGCAACCTCCGCTCGGCAGCCCCGGCCGGGCTGATCGACGGCGTGTTCAACGCCCTGCCCGGCGCGGCCTTCGCCCTGCTGCTCGGCTGGGACTGGGTCGCCGCCCTGGTGCTCGGCGGCATCACCTGGGTCTCCTCCTCCGGGGTGATCGCCAAGGTCCTCGCCGACCTGGGCCGGCTCGGTAACCGGGAAACCCCGGTGATCCTCTCGGTGCTGGTCATCGAGGACCTGGCGATGGCGCTCTACCTGCCACTCGTCACCGCCGTACTGGCCGGCACCGGCCTGCTCGGCGGCGGGATCGCGCTCACCGTCGCGGTGGGCACCGTGCTGATCGTGCTGGTGGTCGCCATCCGGTACGGCCACCTGATCTCGTCCGCCCTGTCGGCGAAGGACCCCGAGGCGCTGCTGCTCGGCGTACTCGGTCTGACGTTGCTGATCGCTGGCATCGCCGCGTCGCTTCAGGTGTCGGCGGCGGTCGGCGCGTTCCTCGTCGGCATCGCGCTCTCCGGCCCGGTGGCGCACCACGCCACCGAGTTGCTCTCGCCCCTGCGGGACCTGTTCGCCGCTGTGTTCTTCGTCTTCTTCGGCCTGACCACCAACCCGCAGGACATTCCGCCGGTGCTGCTGCCGGCGCTCGCGCTGGCCGTGATCACCATGGCGACGAAGACGGCCACCGGTTACCTCGCCGCCCGTCGGGTCGGCATCGCCGAACCCGGTCGATGGCGGACCGGCCTGGCACTCGTACCCCGAGGTGAGTTCTCCATCGTCATCGCCGGTCTCGCGGTGGCCGCCGGGAGCGTCGAGCCGCGGTTGGCAGCGCTGGCCGCGACGTACGTCCTGATCACCGTGGTGACCGGGCCGATCCTGGCCCGGCTGCCGGACTTCCCGTGGTTCAAGCGGTGGCTGCGCAACCGCGCGGCGGCGCAGCGGCGGGGGCCGGCCCCGGTCATCGACTCACCGCACTGAAGTCCACCTGAACGCCGCGGCCGCATGGGTCGCACCCTCGCGGAGGTAGAAGCGGTGCGCCTCGGTCCGGGCGAGGCCGGACTCCAGGAAGACGTAGTCGGCACCGTGTTCGTGCGCCCATGCCCTGGCCGCCGTCAGGAGGCTGGAGCCGACACCCCGGGAGCGCCACTCGGGGTGCACAGCGAGGTCCTCGATCGAAGCCCGACGGCCGAAGCGCACCGAGAGGATGTCCACGTAGACGCTGGCCACACCAACCAGCTGACCTTCACCCGATCGCGCCGCGAAGAGTGCGACGTCTTCGTGGGCGAGCAATTGCGCGGTCCGCTCGACGGCACGATCCCGGTCCCAATCCCCGGGACGGCCACCGGGAGGGGCGAAAAGCCACTCCAGCCCCGTGACGAACTCGGCCTCGGCGCCTCGCTGTAACTGTCGTACGTGGATGGTCATGGGGACATCATCGGCTGCGTCATCGATGCAACCGACCCGCCCATGCCAACGGTTGCGGAATTGCTCCTCGCGGGTACTACCGCAGCACCCGACGGCGGGTTACCGTTTCGCCCCAGCAGCCAGGGTCCGCAGGCAGCGTTGCCAAACGCGGGCGAGAGCGGAAGGTCAGCCGGTGAGCGTGCAGGAGTCGACGTTCCACGGCTTTGCCAACCCCGTCGATCCGACTCCGGCGGAGTTGCGAGCTTGGGCGTACAAGCCCGATTCAGTGCCGTTGGCGTCGATGCCACCGGACTGGGACCTGCTGGTCTCCGGCGACCGGCTGGTGTTGACACTCTTCGAGTTAGCGATGGATTCAACCTGCCCGGCACGGCGGTTCGCGCTGCACTGCCTCTACATCTACGCGGCCGACGGCATCCGGACGAACTTCCGCGCGCATCCCAAGCGCCGCTTCCGCAAGCTCGTCGAACAGGCCGAGCGTGACGGCGACGAGCTGATGAAGGTCTGGGCGCACAACGGCCGGGTGCTGTTGGCCAGACCGGACCTCTTCGTCTATCGAGACTGGTGCGAGGGCGGCCTGGTCCGCGAGAACCGCCGCCTCGGCTGAACTGCCGGATTCGCTCCGTTTCTTTCGCCGATCTTGCACTTTCTGTTCCGACCTATTGCGCGAAGCTAGACATTCCGTCATCCCAAACTGCAAGATCGCGGAATTGGGCGCGGGGCGCGGGGGCGGGGGGCGTGGGGCGTGGGGCGTGGCGTGCGTACGGGCCGGGACCCCCCGTGGGTCCCGGCCCGTACGTTGGTTACCGGTCAGTCCTGCTTGCGTTCTGGTTCGGCTTGACTCCGTTCGGCGGCGTGGTCGCCGTTTTCGGCGAACCGGCCCGCGATGACCCGGTCCCGGTAGGTCCCCTCGGTCACCTTGTCGAACTTCTTGCGGACGGTTTCGGCCAGGTTCTCCAACCGGTCCTCGGTCTGCTGGGCCACCTTCTTCGCCTGTTCCGCCATCGCTCCCCCTCGCCATGCCGGTAGGTCCAGATTAAGCCGATTGGACCCTTATCGACAGGCTAACCGAAGCGGCCCGGACCGCGCCGGGAATCCGGC
>NZ_JBEZEH010000351.1:0-3398 GCF_040648775.1 Micromonospora sp. NPDC049089 | reverse complement strand
GGACCGTGCCGGGGTCCCGCCGCGGTGTCGCGTTCCCGCCGGGCTGCACGCCGGCCGGGACCACCCTCGTCAGGCAGTCGCCATTCCTCGGACGGCCAGCTCGCTGAGCGACGCGACGCCAGTGTCGCCGAGTGCCTTGCGAGCCACTGCAGGCTCGCTCAGCTCGAACACCTCGACGAGGAGGGTCGGCGATCCGGACCGGCGGCGGATCCCGTCGATCTCCTGCCGGTCAGGGTTGAACGGCAACGCCGGCCACTGTTTCGCGGTCTCCTGCCAGTCGGTTGAGATGGTCGCGACCAGGCCGTCGAGCAGGGTCGCGTAGTCCTCCGGGCTGATCGCCCGACCCAACCCGTACCGCTCGCGCAGGGCGAGAATCTCGGCCGGGACCTCCTCGGAGGAGTAGCTGTTGTTGATTCCGAGCCACCAGTGGGCGAAGTAGGTGCCCTGGTAGCCCTGGGCCAGGTAGCGCGACCCGTCGCGGTGCACCTCGATGATGAAGTTGTGCACCTGCGGAAACTGGCAGTCGAGCAGCAGGACGGTAGCGTCGCTGGCCGGCGTGGCGAGGAGCGCCTTCTTGAGCGCTTCGCCGCCGCCAGCCCCATAGGTATCGTGCGACAGTCGGGCCGGCTTGCCGCCCGCGGTGCGCAACTGCTCGCGAATCTGGAACGCCGCCATTCCGCAGTTGGCCCACCTGCGGCTCTCGTCGCGCAACGCGATCTGCGGGTCGCCGGTCTTGCCCGTACTCCCCACCGCCGCGTTGAGCTTCACCAGGTCGACACCGTCAGTGGCCTGGTCACGACGCCGCTGACTGCTCTCGGTGGCACGCGCGGCATCGCGCTGCGCGTAGCCGGTCGCGGCGGTGACGGCTTCGGCCCACGTACCGAAGCTCTGATCGGGCTTCAGCGCACTCTCCGACCAGTTGATCAACGCACCGACCACCTCACCGCGCAGGTCGGCGGGCATGAGCGGTTGGATCCTGGTCAGGATGTCGACGCACGCCTTCTCGTCGGTCTCCAGGTTGGGGATCTGACCGTTCGGTGGGTAGGCGTCCTTCTCCTCCGCGATGATCAGCATCCGAACCTCCACTGTCCACTGTGTACCGACTGCCCCCACGGCGAGCCGGCTTCCAGATTGGACCCTGAGTGAACGAGCGAACACACAACGTCGGACTTCCGTCCCGGATCGCGGCGCTCAGCGCCCGGTCCGCGGGTACCGGAAGGCGCTCAGCAGGGCGGTGACCAAGCCAGCCACCAGCACGATCCTCACCATGTGGAACACCACCGCGTCGCCGGTGGAATCCGGCGGGAAGGCGTCCTTGACGAGCATGCCGACGCCCAGTCCCAGCCCCAGACAGGCATGCATCGCGGCCCGCAGGCGTGGAAGGGGCTGCGGGCGGCCGAAGATCCGGGGCGCGGCCACGCCACCGCGGCTTCTGACGAGCAGCACGGCGGCCACGGCCAGGTTGGCCGCGGCGCACACGACGGCAAGGACCACGTCCAGGGGCTCCATGAGGCCAGACGCTAGCGCACCCATGCCCGCGAGTGCCGAGACCGGCTCGCGGAAACACTGTGGCGCGGCACCCTTTGCCCTAATCTAGGGCTGTCGATTGTTACCGCCAGCTCCGTTCGAGGAGAGGTGTCCCGATGGTGAACGTCGATAGCCGACCCCTTCCGCGCTTCCTCTCCATCCTGCTGGCCGTCGTGCTCGCCGCCGGCCTGCCCCTGGTCGGCGTGGCACCGGCGGCGGCCGGGCAGACCGGCCTGCGCGCTGCCGACCCGAGCGTGATCCGCGTCGGCGGCACCTACATCTCCGTGCAGTCGGTCAACGGCGGGATCGCCGTGCGGCAGGCGGCCTCCCCCGACGCGCTGGCCGCCGCGTCCGCGCGGCAGGTCTGGACGGACAGCCGCAACCTCGGTGAGGTCTGGGCCCCGGAGATCGTCACCGATGGCGGGCGCTACTACATCTACTTCTCGGCCGGGCGCGGCGCCGCCCACCGGATGTACGCGATCCACTCGGCGTCACCGGCCAGCGGTTACACGGCCGAACGGCAGCTCGCACTGCCCGACGGCAGGTGGGCCATCGACGGCAGCCTGTTCACCTTCAACGGCCAGCGGTGGTTCGTCTGGTCCGGTTGGGCCGGGGACACCAACGTCGAGCAGAACATCTACCTCAGCCGGATGAGCGACCCCCTCACCCCGACCGGTGGCCGGTACGTCATCTCCCAGCCACGCGAGAGCTGGGAGCGCGTCGTCGGCAACCCGTTCATCAACGAGTCCCCCGAGGCGATCCGGGACCCCAACGGGCAGCTGCACATCGTCTACTCGGCCAACGGCAGTTGGAGCGACCAGTACTGCCTCGCCGACCTGCGGCTGCGCGCCGGCGGCGACCCGATGTACGTGTGGGACTGGTACAAGTCGAACGGCTGCCTGTTCGGCTCGAACCGGGCCACCATGATGGCCGGCTGGGACCCCACCCTGCACGTGAACGGGCCTGGCCACCACAGCTTCGTGCTGCTCAACGGCGACATCGCGACGAGCCCGCCCGCCGGGCCGAGGTTCCCGCTGATGTACCACGGGGTGCCCAAGGGCACCGCGTACTCCTGGGCGAACCGCTACTGGTACACCGGCACCTTCTGCTGGTGGGGCAACACCACCTACCGCCGTGCCAACGTGCCCGGCCCGACGGCCGACACCGGGTTCAGCATCAAGTTCTTCGAGTGATCCGGACGCGTGACCTGGCCCTTCGCCGACCGTTCCGGCCCGATTGGCGTGCATCGATGGCAATCGTCTAGCCTTGGCATCTCTCCACAGTGGACGACGAAAGGCTTTACATGAAGCGCAAGACGATGACCGGCCTCATGACGGTGCTCACCATGATCGCGGCGATGCTGGTCGGCACCGGCAGCCCGGCGGCGGCGGCCTCCTCCGGCCCGTGGGTGATCCAGCCCTTCACGAACGACTACTGCCTGTCGCCGGAGGCCTTCTCGTCCTCGCTCAACATCGTGGTCGACCAGCACCTCTGCGAGGGCGGGCCGAACCGCAACTGGACCTTCACCACGACCAGCTCGGGCTACTACCACATCTCGTTCAACAACGGCGGACGGTGCATGGCCGTCCGCGGCGCGGTGACCACCGAACGGGCGAAGATCGCCACGCAGGTGTGCGGCGACGCCCGCCTCAACGACCAGTGGCTGCCGATCAAGCTCTTCACCTCCGGGAGCGCTGACTACTACCAGCTCAAGAACCGGGGCACCGGCAAGTGCATGGCGGTGGAGGCCAACTCGAGGTTGAACGGCGCCGACATGATGCAGTTCACCTGCTACACGACGTCGGAGAACCAGGCCTTCACCTGGGGCCTCTGGTAAGCAACGCTCTTCAACCGCGGCGGGACCTCTCCGG
>NZ_JBEZEH010000350.1:0-3404 GCF_040648775.1 Micromonospora sp. NPDC049089 | reverse complement strand
CCCCGCGACCCCCCCCACCAACATGGTTGGGGGGGGGGGGGGCCCGACCGCCGGCGGGGCTCTCCCCCCAAACCCCTACCGGCGGGCCCCCGCGGTCGCGCCGGGTCCGCCCGCATCACATGCCCGGAGGGCGGCGAAGCCCTGCGTCCCGGGCCTGCTTGGCCACGCTGATGCACCCGACCTCGGCCCCTCCGTGGGCCCGCCGCACGGGTTGGTGCAGCGCCTGCAGGTCCTCGGGACGCACAAAATTCCGGTGTCGATCCGATGGGCGGTGGCTAGCGTACGCGGATGAGCATTGTCCCGAGGACCGGACTGCGGCTGCGATTCCTCAGCGACCCGGGCGAGTTCCTGACCGTTGCCGGTGACTACCTGGGCGCCGATCCGGTCGTCAGCACGGTCGTGACCACCATCGCGCACCGGCTGTTGTCGCAACGGGCAGAGGGTATCCCTCAGCCCGACCGCAACTGGTGGCTCGTGGTCAGCGACGACTCCGGCGCGGTGGTTGGTGCCGGGATGCGCTCGGCGCCGTATGCCCCCTATCCGCCGTTCCTGCTGCCCATGCCCGACGAGGCGGCCGTTGCGCTCGCCCACGCGTTGCACGAGCGCGGGGAGGAGGTCCTCGCGGTCAACGGCGCCCTGCCCGCGGTCGACCTGTGCACCGCAGCGCTGGCCCAGCTCGGCGGGGGTGAAGTCCGGGTCAACCAGCACACACGGCTGCACCAGCTCGGTGAACTGACATCGCCACCACCGGTGCCCGGCAGCTTGGTGCCCGCGACCGTGGACGACGCGGGACTGGTCACCGAGTGGCTCGCCGCGTTCGTGGGCGACGCCGACGAACAGGCGGGCCGCCCCCGTGGTGCCAGCACGCACGAAGCGCCCGACCATGCGGAGGTGCTGCATCGGATCCACGCCGGACGGCTGTGGTTATGGCTCGACGAGACCGGGGAGCCGGTGCACCTCACGGGTGCCAACCCACCGTCGTTCGGGGTGGCCCGCCTTGGCCCGGTGTACACACCGCCGGCCCATCGGGGGCGCGGTTGGGCCAGCAACGCGGTCGCCGAGGTCTCCCGCCGAATCCAGGCCGAGGGTACGCAGGTCTGCCTGTTCACCGACCAGGCCAACCCGACGTCGAACAAGATCTACGCCGCCCTCGGCTACCGGCCGGTCGTCGACATGGCCAA
The DNA here is from genome assembly GCF_040648775.1 of Micromonospora sp. NPDC049089. Lineage (NCBI taxonomy): Bacteria > Bacillati > Actinomycetota > Actinomycetes > Micromonosporales > Micromonosporaceae > Micromonospora > Micromonospora sp. NPDC049089. The sequence goes on along the minus strand of NZ_JBEZEH010000350.1, from coordinate 2,223 downwards.
CCTGGTCATCGTCTGATGAGCAGCTGGTGGAGCGGCCCCACCGATCAGGTCGAGGTCTGCTCACGCAGTGCCCTGGTCGAGCTGGCGGCGGTGCTACCGGCAGCCGGCAGATTCGTCGTCGCCCGGCTCGACGGTGCGAGGATGACGGATGCTGACCACACCTTCTACGAGTTCTCCGACGCGCTGATCTTTCCCGGCTACTTCGGGTGGAACTGGGCCGCGCTGTCCGACTGCCTCCGCGACCTGAACTGGATGCCCGCGGACGGGTACCTCATCGTCGTCGAAAACGCGCCTCGGGTGTTGTCCAGCAGCGCCGAGGATCGGCACACGCTGTTGTGCATCCTGTCGCAGGCCGTACACCACTGGGCCAGGCCGTTCGGCCAACCAGCGTTCAAGGTGCTGCTGCTCTGCGACCGCGACGACGAGGCGGCGCTGTTGCGGCAGGAGATCGCCCGTGCGGACGCCGGTACGCCTCAGCGAGACGGCATCGCTGATCGCCGGCCGTAGGAAACGGTTGTCCCGACCAGCAACGCCGCCCCGGCGAAGAAGTAGGTGTTGATTGCGATGCCGGCCCAGATCTCGCCAGTGGAGACGTCCGCCACCCCCATGAAACCACCGCGACGGACGCCGCTGACCATCACAAAGTTCTCGGCCATTCCTGGCACACCGCGGATGACGAGCAGCACGCTGCCAAACACCAGTGGGGTCAGAAGTAGCCACCGGGGAAGTTGTCGCGCCGGCGGGCGGACGGTGGCCAGAACGACGGCTGCTCCGAGCGCCGATATCGAGATGAGCACCACTTTGAAGATCACGTAGGCCCTCATGCCCCACGGTCCGTCGCCGGTTGGATCGCGCCCAGGGAAGAACACCAGGATCACGTGGGACACCACAAAGACGATCAACCAAGCCAAGGCGCCGTACGCCCAGCGACTACTGAAAGCGGCCATACCAGCACCCTCGCCAAGCCGACACCGTGACGCCTCCCTCCCCGGGTCGGTTCCACTCCCCCAGGAGAGCGATAGCGAGGTGCGGGAGCACCGACGCACACCCGACCAGACGAGGACGTCTCCAATCGCTCGCTGGTCACGACGGCCTGCGGTCCTACCGGCTACTGACGGCCCGGGGCCGGGCTCGCCGCTCGCGCAGCCAGACCAGCACCACCATGGCGACGTTGACGGCGCCGAGGATCAGCAGGGACGCGTCACCGGAGTCGGTGGACCTGTCGATCGCGAAGGCCTCGCCGTCTGCCATCACCGTGTTGACGGTCGTGAACAGGACGTTGTTGGCGACGTGGAAGGCAACCGGTGCCTCGATGCCACGGCTGATGATGGCCATCAGGCCAGTGCTGACCCCGATCACTGTGTAGTAGCCGAACAACCAGGGGTCAGCCGACCCGTGGACCACGGCGAAGCCCAGGCCGGACACGACGAGCCCGACGACCAGGGCGGGGCGAACCGCACGCACCCAGGACGCGGCGGCGGGCAGCACCGCACTTCGGAACATCAGCTCCTCGCCGACGGCCTGCACCGGGGTGCTCAGCGCGATGATCGCCAGCATGCCGATCGTCGTGCCGGTGACACCGAAGGCGGTCCAGCCCGGGGCGTCGGGCGCGACCAGCGCCACGACACCGATCCCGGCACCCACCAGCAGCGCCGCCGCGACCAGGTAGTACGTCAGGCGGCGAGCGTCGAAGGCTCGGGACGCACTGATCAGGCTGCGCCACGGCACCCTGGCGATCCAGACCAGGAGCAGGATCGCCAGGGCGCCCGCCGTGCCGATGCTGACGTTGACGGCCAGGAACTTCAACGGCGTGAGGGTGGCTGACATCGGGTCGTCGCTGCCCTCGATGACGCCCACGAGCTGGTAGAGCAGAACCTGTAGCACCACCATCGCCAGCGGCGGCACGCCGATGACCACCAGCGGCTTCCACCAGCTCATCCGAAGGTGGGCACCGAAGGGCCGGGAGCTGTCGACGGCCAGCCGGGAATGCTCCGGCGTCTGGAGGCGCGAGCCTCCCGCACCAGAAGGGCTCGTCCCTGTCCAGGGTTCTGCGGCTCTGGGGGCGTTCATCGGGGAGCTCCCTCTCGTCGGTGTGGAGATCCCATTGCAGCGCTCATGGCGCCTCGCCGTCAGTGCCACCACGTCACCACGTCACAGTGACATTTCCACAGGCGTAGGTGAGCGTGCCACCGTCCGGGTCCCGGGAGCCGGCGCTGGAGAACG
>NZ_JBEZEH010000349.1:0-3500 GCF_040648775.1 Micromonospora sp. NPDC049089 | reverse complement strand
TCGAACACCTAGGGGGGGGTCCAGCGCCCCCCCCCGCGCCGCGCCCCGGGCGGCGGCCCGCCGCCCGCGTCCCCCGCCCCCCCCGCGCCCCCCCCGGGCCTGGCCAAGCGGCCGGTCCGGGACCGGGCCGTGGTGGTGCGCCGCAGTGACAGTGTGGACATCGCCACCCAGGCGCAGGCCGCCGCTGCGGCCGGGGCGAAGCTGCTGCTCGTGGTGAACGACGGCATCGGTCGGCTCCAGCCGTGGGACGAGGCGCCGTGGAGCCCGGAGAGCCCCGCCCCGGTGACCGTGGCGACCCTCGGCGCCGACGAGGGTGGGCAGCTCATCGCCGCGCTGGAGCGGGGCGCGGTGCGGCTCACCGTCGAGTCGCACCCGGAGACCACCTACCTGTACGACGTGGCGCACCACTGGACCGGTAACGTGCCAGCCGACCTCACCTACCGGCCCACGAAGCGGCAGTTGGCCCGGGTCGACGTGGAGTTCCGCAACTACCGGCAGGGCAAGGCGCTGGAGTTCCGCACCGACATCTGGCGCGGCTGGGCGTCGAGCAACCAGGAGCCGGCACCGGCGCAGGGCCGCCGCACCGACTGGGTGAGCGCCGACCAGCGGTGGGTCGACGACGCGTTCATCGCCGGCGAGACCGGTCAGCACCTGATGGCGACGGCCACGTACCCGGCCGACAAGCCGAGCGCGGTCACCTGGTTCGGGCCGATCCAGCGACCCCGGATGGGCGGCAGCTACGTGCCGGTCCGCTACCTGGACACCGTTTACCTGCCCGCGCCCGGGTGGGGCGACGGGGGCGGCCACATCGGTGAGGCGTACGCGAACTACAAGATGGTCAACCGGACCACCCTCTACCAGGGTGACAAGGAGCTGGACTGGGGGAACGCCGAGTACCTCCAGGTCCCCGGGCTGGCCCAGCAGCGACTGCCGTACCGGCTCGTGGTGGAGAACGACAGGGCCGGGTGGACCAACCCGTACTCCCGGCAGACCCGCACCGAGTGGGGCTTCCACTCGGCGGTCACCGGGGAGGAGTCGGCCGAGGTGCTGCCGATGATCCAGCTGGACTACCAGGTGGCCATCGACTCCGCCGGCAGGGCGTCGCGACGTGCGCCGCTGACCGTTGTCGCCTCCCACCTGCCCGGCGTCACCGACAGGATCGGCGCGGTGACCGTCGAGGTGTCCTACGACGACGGGGCGACCTGGCAGAAGCAGCGGCTGACCCGGCACGGCGACGGCTGGCGAACCTCGCTGGCCGCACCGGCGAAGGCCGGCTTCGTGAGCCTGCGCACCACGGCGCGTGACAGCGCCGGCAACACCGTGAGCCAGAGCATCAGCCGGGCGTTCGGCCTGCGCTGACAGCGTGGTGACCGGCCGCCGGTCGGGGTGCGTGAATCACCCCGAGCGGCGGCCGGTGCCGTCAGTGGAGTTCCTCGACGAGCTGGTCCCAGTCCGTGCTGACCGGCAGCAGGTCGCCGGCCAGCCAGGCTGCGCTCTGGTCGTCGTGGTGCGGGTCGCCGGGCACCCCGCAGGCGCCCAGGGGGACCACCCAGCGGCTGTCCGATCGGCGGGCCAGGTCCCAGACGAAGCGCGCCGCCGGCCCCCGGAAGCACCAGTGGGTGACCCCGGGCACGCTGGAGGTGGCCAACACGCAGTCGTGGTCCCCGTCGAGCCGGGGGCCGGGCCCGGTGTCCGGGCCGGGCAGGGCCCGCCACGCCGCCAGCCGGTGCAGGTCCCCCCAGAGCACCGGCTCGGCCGCCGCGTCGGCTACCTCCTCGGCCGCCGCGCCCACGAGCGCGGCGATGTCCACACCGGGCAACGGGCTCGCGCCGAGCAGGTGCTCCAGCGCGTGACCGACCCGCGGCGTCAGCGCCAACCAGGGCGCGAACACCTCGGGGTACGCGGGCAGCTCGGCCAACGCGGCCAGCGCCGGGTGGGCGGCGATCCGGCGTACGACAGCCGCCCGCAGGATGGCGTAGGCGGCCGCATCGGTGCTGTCGGCGGCCATCCGGCGATCCCAGCGCAGCAGTCGTTCCCGCAGCGCGGCGGCGGCCGGACCGAGCCCCGTCGACTCCGCGAGGACCGCCAGCAACGGCCCGGCCGCGCCAAGGTACGTGTCGGTGTGCACCGCTGCCATCTCGTCGGCAGTCCAGGCCGGACGGGCGTCGAGCAGCTCGGCGATGCGACGCGCCCGGTGCGGTGGGGCGAACTCGACCCCGAGCGGCGCCGCCAGCCCGCGCTCGTTGGCCATCACCGCCCGACCGTGCACCTCGGCACGGGGCATCGGCGCGTGCCAGCCCTGCCAGGCGTACGCGGCGTCCCATCCGGGGACCACCCGCCGGCCGTTTTCCGGGTGCCGTACCGGTACCGCCCCGGCGACCCGGTGCAACAGCCCTCCGGCGGTGTCCGCGGCCTGCACCACGTTGACCGGCTCCACCCAGTGCCGCAGCGCGTGGTCGACGTCGGCCACGGTGCGGGCGCGCAGCAGCTCCGGCAGCGTCGCGAATCCGAGGTCACCCCGGACCCGGGGCGGGTAGCGCAGGCTGACGGCACTCTCGTCGTCCGGCCCACCGGCGATCACCGGACCACGATCGGTCTCCACCACCTCGACCTCGACCGGGTCGGCCCCGGCCACCTCGATCATCTCGACGTGGCGGTGCGCCGTGCGCCAGCCGTCCGGGCCGAGCGCCTGGACCCGGGGGCCGTCGCGGCGCAGCCGCTCCGCGTACACGTCCTGGTAGTCGGCCATCGCGTTGGTGATCGCCCAGGCCACGCCGCCGGTGTGCCCGAAGTGCGCGATGCCCGGCACGCCCGGCACCGCCAACCCGACCACGTCGTACTCCGGGCAGGCCAGCCGGATCTGCTGGTAGACGCCGGGATCCTCGATGAACCGGTGCGGATCGCCGGCGAGCAGCGCGGCCCCGGTGCCGGTGCGCTCGGCGGCGAGCAGCCACCCGTTGCTGCCGGCCACGGCCGGCCCGTCGGTGGCGAAGCTGTCGACCGCGTCCGGCCCGAGCCGCTGCGCCACGTGCTCACGCCAGAGCTTGCCGGGGAACCCGGCGAACAGGATGTGGTGGCCCAGCCAGACCGCGAGCGGCGTCCACGGCTCCCACCGACCCGGGCTCAGCCCGGTGGCGGCGAACTCCGGTGACCGGGCCGCCCCGGCGGCGAGAGCGGCGTTGACGCCGTCCACGTATGCGCCCACCCACTCGGCGGTCGCCGGGTCCAGCGAGGCGTGGCATCGGCGTGCGGTGTCGTCGAGCCGGACCTGCCGGACGAACCGGTCCCAGCCGAGCGCGTCGGGCCCGAGGAACGCCGCGCTGGTGCCCTGGGCGCGGTGCCGCTCCACCTCGATCTGCCAGGCCCGGTCGTACGCTGTCACCCGGCCCTGCGCCACCGCCAGCGCGAGCGGATCGGCGGCCCGCAGGTGCGGCACTCCCCAGGGGTCCCGGAAGCGTTCCGCGTTCGCGCCACCGCTACGGCGCCGCCCGAACCCTTCG
>NZ_JBEZEH010000348.1:0-3534 GCF_040648775.1 Micromonospora sp. NPDC049089 | reverse complement strand
GGATCGCCAGCAGGCCCAGCCAGAAGTGCGGCACCGACAGGCCGATCAGGGCCAGGCCGTTGGCAAGCCACTCCGCCGGGCGTCCACGACGGACCGCCGCGAGCACCCCGGCGCCGACGCCGAGCGCCGCCGCGATGAGGATCGCCAGGACGGACAGCTCGACGGTCACCGGCAGGGCGGTCGTGAGCATCGAGGAGACCGGCGTGCCGGTGCGGATCGACACCCCGAAGTCGCCCTGCGCCATGCGCTCCACGTACTGGGCGAACTGCACGGGCAGCGGCTGGTCCAGCCCGTAGTGCCGACGGATGGCCTCCAGGGCCTCCGGCGACCGGTCCTCGCCGGCCAGGGCGAGGGCCGGGTCGCCGGGCAGCGCCCGTACGCCGACGAAGACAACGATCGTCGACAACAGCAGTGTCAGCGCCGACTGCCAGGCGCGGGTGAGCAGATATCGGGCCACGACGGCCTACTTGCCGAAGCCGGCGAAGGCCGCCCGGATCACGCCGTCGGGGTAGACCTGGAGGCCCTGGATCTGCTTGCTGACGGCGGTCAGGTTGCGCTGCCGGTAGAGGTAGATCAGGGCGTCGTCCTGCTGGAGCAACGTGACCGCCTGCCCGTACAGCTTCCTGCGCTCCTCGACGTCACCGGCCTGGCGGGCCTGGGTCAGCAGGGTGTCGAGCTGCGGGTTGCTGTAGCCGGCGACGTTCTGGCTGGCGCCGGTGCCGACGAAGTTCGTGATGTTGGCGTCCGGGTCGATCCGGCCGCTCCACCCCAGTTGCAGCAGCTCGAAGTTGCCGCGGTCCTGCTCGTCGAGGAGCGACGAGTACTCCACCGGGTTGATCTTCAGGTCGAATCCGCCGTCCTTGACCATGGACTGCAACGCCTGCGCGAGACGCAGCGTGTCGGGCGTGTTCGAGGCGAGCATCGTGACCGCGTACGGCGTCTGCACGCCGGCCTCGGCCAGCAACTGCTTGGCCTTGGCGGGGTCGTGCGCCGGGCAGGTCTGCGCCTCGGGGGACGAGAACGTGCTCGCGGGCGAGATCGGGGAGCAGGCGGCGGCGTGCAGACCGTTGAAGACCGCGTCGACCAGGGCCTTGCGGTCGATGGCGTGCTCGAAGGCCTGCCGCACCTTGGCGTTCTGGGCGAGGGGGCGGTTGATGGGCTTCGCCGCGGTGCCGACGCCGTCGACGTTGCCGACGTTGATGGTCAGGCCCTGGTAGCCGAGGGACTGCGACTGGAGGACGGAGACCGCCGCGTCCTGCCGGAGCGAAGCGACGTCCTGGGTGGAGACCGAGTCGGCGACCTGCGCGTCGCCGGAGCGCAGGTTGGCGGCGCGGATGCTGGCGTCGGTGAGGATCCGCCACGAGATGGTGTCCAGGTGCACCTTGCTCGCGTCGTAGTAGTTCGGGTCCCGCACCACCTCGATGGAGTTCTGCGGCACCCGCTTGGCGAACTTGAAGGGGCCGACGCAGACCGGCGCGGAGGCGAAGTCGTCGCCCTTGGTCCGCAGCGCCTGGGCACTCATGATCATGCCGGCCCGGTCGGCGAGGGCCCCGAGCAGCGGCGCGAACGGCTGCTTCAGCCGCAGAACGACGGTCTGCGCGTCCGGGGTGTCGACGCCGTCGATGGGGCCGAGTTCGCTCTTGCGCGCCGACCGGGCGTTGGTGAGGTGGCGTTGCAGGGTGGCCTTCACCGCGGCCGAGTCGAACGCCGTGCCGTCCGCGAAGCGCACGCCGGGCCGCAGCGGAATGGTCACCGTCCGGCCGTCGCCGCTCGTGGTGGGCAGTGCCGTCGCGAGCTGCGGTACGACCTGCGCCTGCTCGTTGACGTCGTAGAGCTTCTGGCACATGGCTTGGAAGACGTAGCGGGAGTAGAGGCTTCTCGACAGCGTCGGGTCCAGCGCGTCGGGCTCGGCGGAGAGGGCGATGACCAGGTTCCCGCCCTGCTTCACGGCGGCGGGGTCGGCGGGCGCACCGAAGGAATCCTGGCCTGCCGACTGGTCGCCGCCGGACGTCCCGCCTTCGTTGTTCGACACCGGCGAGCAGGCGACGACGGTGCAGACGACGACGGCCGCCGCCACGGCGGCCCGGAGTACCCGGCTGGTTTCGCGGACGGAGAGGTTCGTCATGGAGAGCTCCTCAAGTGGGCGATTCGGGGAGCGTATGTTGTATACGATGACCGCCGCAAGACCTCAGTGAATGGCTGACGCGGCACCCCTGGCACCCGGAACAAACCGGCCGGCGATCAGCTCGCGGGCTGTGCCCGGCCGCCCCTGACCAGGCTGAGCAGGACGACCAGCGCGAGCACCGCCACCACCGCGCTGAAGACCTCGCCGGCCGGGCGCAGGCCGATCGTCTGGATCAGCAGACCGACCGCGACCGCCGGCACACCGAGCATGGCGAACAGGATGGCGAAGAAGGTCGACACCGCCTCGGCCCGGTGCTGCGGCTCGGTCTTCATCGTGATCGTCGCGATGCCGTCGCCGACCGCCACCCCGGACGCGACCCCGATGATCGCCGCGCAGATGAGCAGCGTCGTCAGCAACGCCATCCACATGCTGAACGCCAGCAGGCCCGCCCCCACCACCAGGCCGGCGCAGGCGCTGGCCAGTGCGGCACGCGAGGACAGCACGCGGGTCAGCAGTTGGCCGAACGCCGCACCGGTGAACGCCACGAAGACCACCAGCGCGGCCAGGGTGTGTGAGGTCATGTGCAGGACCATGCCGAGGAACAGCCCGCTCACCGATGTGAGCACCCCGAGGGCGGCGAAGCCCGCACCGGCGGTGATCGCCGAGCGGATGAAGGCACCGCGGATGGTGGCCGGCACGTGCAACCGCTGCACCCGCAGGGTAACCGGCGAACGTTCCCGGACCGTCTCCGGCACCCCGCGCAGCGCGATGATCGCGACCACCGCCAGGACCAGCACGATCACCCAGGGCAACCGGAGCGGTTCGGGTGCCACGTCCGACACGATCCCGGACAGCAGGGTGCCGGTGGCCAGGCCACCCAGGTTCGCGAAGATCGACACGGTGGCGGCACGCTTCGGGTGCCGAGGGTCGATCAGCTCAGCCAACGCCGCTGTCGCCGTACCGATGATCAGCGCGGCGGACAACCCCGCGAGGATCCGGCCCACGATGATCATCGCCAGGTCCACGGCGGCGAGGAAGACGGCGTCGGCGGCGACCGAGAGCAGCAACGCGATGAGGATGACCGGACGTCGGCCGATCTGGTCGGAGAGCCGACCGAAGACCAGCAACCCGACCACGACTCCGAGCGCGTACAGGGCGTAGACCACTGTCACTGTCAACGACGAGAACCCGAACTCCAACTCGTAGAGCGGGTAGAGCGGCGTCGGCACCGTGGTGCCCACGAGCGTGATCCAGAACGCGAACGCGACCCGTACCGCGCCGGACGTGGAACCGGACCGTGTCACCCGTCCAGCATGAATCTCGGTCCCGAGTCGAGGTGCGGCAACGGACCTAAACACCCGCATCAGGTGGCGGCGCACGGGCCGACGGTGCCGGGGTGCGCGCTGTGC